>NZ_BAAAUG010000070.1:6145-19467 GCF_039533825.1 Streptomyces rectiviolaceus | reverse complement strand
AGCCGCTCGGCAGCGGCGTCCGCACCGGCTTCCCGCAGCTGGGGCCAGTGCGCGGGGTCCTCGCCGGGGGCGGGGGGCGGCTGCGGCGGGGCGGGACGGCGGAAGCGGGGGGCGATGTAGCGGCGCCAGATCTCGTCCCAGCGGCCGATGCGTCCGACGCCGATCATGATGACGAACACGATGAGGGTGTAGTAGCTGTACCAGACGACGGCGTTGCCGACCCGGTCGTCCGAGTAGATCCAGGAGTCGGGCAGGAACAGCTCGAGCGGCACGACCCACCAGCCGCCGAGATAGCCGTTCCAGAGCAGCGACCAGAGCAGCCAGCCCACCAGGAACGCGATCAGCGCCCCCGTGAACAACTGCCGCGCCGGAGTGATCTCCGGCTCCTGCTCGGGCCGGGGCCGGTGCCCGAACCGCCACACCCCCGGCAGCGCGCCGGGCCGCGGCGTGCGCAGCCAGGTCAGGAAGGCGGAGCCGTCGGGCTGCGGCGGCACCCCCGCGGCCGCGGACCCCGGCGCCTGTACGGGACGCGGCGGAGTGACATGCGCACCCTGCTGACCGGCGGGGCCAGGACGCACACCCCGCTGCCCGGCGGAGCCAGGAGGCGCCGCCGGGCGCGGCACCGGTGTGGCGTGTGTGCCGCGAGCGTCGTGCGTGCCTTCGGAGTCCATGGCCCTTGCCCCCTGACCTGCCGGTCTGTCGGTTCAGCCGTCAATCTAGTGCCCCCACAGGGGTAGTTCACCGAATACGCGCCCGGGACCTGCGGGAACACCCTGACCCGTACCCGCGACCGAAGCGGACGAAAGCCGCACCCCGCCCACCCCCCGCTATGTCCACCACGGACAACCGCCACGCCGAACAACTCCCCCGTGGAGCATGCCCGCCCCCGCCCTCCACCCCTAACCTGCGAAGAAAGCAAGCATTCGAGCGTCAGCCTCGCCCCACCCCCAGGAGCACCCCATGACCGCACTTCCGCAGGAGCGCCGCGTCGTCACCGCCATCCCCGGGCCGAAGTCTCAGGAGCTGCAGGCCCGCCGTACCGCCACGGTCGCCGGCGGCGTGGGTTCCGTGCTGCCTGTCTTCGCGGCGCGCGCGGGTGGCGGCATCATCGAGGACGTCGACGGCAACCGCTTCATCGACTTCGGCTCCGGCATCGCCGTGACGTCGGTCGGTGCCAGCGCCGAGGCCGTCGTGCGCCGCGCGACCGCGCAGCTCGCCGACTTCACGCACACCTGTTTCATGGTCACGCCGTACGAGGGGTACGTCGCCGTGGCCGAGCAGCTCGCGGAGCTGACGCCGGGTGACCACGAGAAGAAGTCCGCGCTCTTCAACTCCGGCGCCGAGGCCGTCGAGAACGCCGTCAAGATCGCCCGTGCGCACACCAAGCGCCAGGCCGTCGTCGTCTTCGACCACGGTTACCACGGTCGGACCAACCTCACGATGGCTCTGACCTCGAAGAACATGCCGTACAAGAACGGCTTCGGGCCGTTCGCGCCCGAGGTGTACCGCGTGCCGGTGGCCTACGGCTACCGCTGGCCGACGGGCGAGGAGAACGCCGGTCCCGAGGCCGCCAAGCAGGCCATCGACCAGATCAGCAAGCAGGTCGGCGCGGAGAACGTCGCCGCGATCATCATCGAGCCGGTGCTCGGCGAGGGCGGCTTCATCGAGCCCGCCAAGGGCTTCCTGCCCGCGATCGTGAAGTTCGCCAACGACAACGGCATCGTCTTCGTCGCGGACGAGATCCAGTCCGGCTTCTGCCGCACCGGTCAGTGGTTCGCGTGTGAGGACGAGGGCATCGTCCCGGACCTGATCACCACCGCCAAGGGCATCGCGGGCGGCCTGCCGCTCGCCGCCGTCACGGGCCGCGCCGAGATGATGGACGCCCCGCACTCCGGCGGCCTCGGCGGCACCTACGGCGGCAACCCGGTGGCCTGCGCCGGTGCGCTCGGCGCCATCGAGACGATGAAGGAGCTCGACCTCAACGGCAAGGCGAAGGCCATCGAGGCGACGATGAAGGCCCGCCTGAACGCCATCGCGGAGAAGTACGACATCGTCGGCGACGTCCGCGGCCGTGGCGCGATGATCGCCATCGAGCTGGTCAAGGACCGCACCACCAAGGAGCCGAACCCCGAGGCGACGGCCGCGCTCGCCAAGGCCTGCCACACCGAGGGCCTGCTCGTCCTCACCTGCGGCACGTACGGCAACGTGCTGCGCTTCCTGCCGCCGCTGGTCATCGGCGATGAGCTCCTGAACGAGGGCCTGGACATCATCGAGGCGGCCTTCGCCGGAGTCTGATCGCGTCCTTTCGGAAGTGACCATCGGAGCCGGGATCACCCCAAAGGGGGAAGATCCCGGCTCCGTATGTATCCGCACATGCCCTGACGTGTGTGTACAGCGCGCGGTGGCAGACCCGTGACCTGGGGTGACCGTCAGGGCGTGTGAAGAACGTGTGCGAGCCCCATGACGGGTTGCCGTTCCGGCTGTCGGCCGGTCACCGCCTGACGTACGGTTTCTGCAGATGAGAGAAACACCCCGCCCACAGGGGACTGTGGGCGACACCGGGACGGAGCCTCCCCAGCCCCGTCTTGGTCGTGCCCTCGCGCACACACCCGGAGCTTCTGGCTCCGGAACTCCTCACCGATCGGATGGCCGCCCGCCCCAAACCCCCCGGGGCGTGCGGCACACCGGTCAGGACGGCCGCCTCGGAACTACCCCCCCTGTTCCGGGGCGGCCGACCACTTTCCTCTTCTGCCTCTGCGCGCTGCTCCTCGCGCTCATCACCTGGCAAGTGATCACCGACGGCCCCCTCCGCGACGCGGACGAGCGGCTCGGCCCCTGGATCACCGGCAGCCGCCTCCCGGACGGCGTCGCCGAACTCCTCGCCGATCTGGGCGGGGTCGCCGTCGCCGCCCCGGTCCTCGCCGTCGCCATCGCCTACGCGGCCTTGCGCGCCTACCGCGCCGGCGCGTTCCGCTGGTGGCTGGGCCCGGTGGCCGCCGCCGTGGCCATGGTCGCGGTCCCGGTGCTCGTGATCCCGCTCAAGGAACTCATCGGCCGCACAGGACCGCCCGGCATGGACGGCACCGGCTACTACCCCTCGGGCCACACCGCCACCGCCATGGTCGCCTACGGCGGGGCGGTGCTGCTCCTGCTGCCGTACCTGCGCGGCACGTACGCCCGGCGCGAACTGGTCATCGCCTGCGCCCTGTTGAACTTCGGGATCGGCCTCGGGCTCGTGCGGCGCGGGTATCACTGGCCGCTGGACGTCGTGGCCAGCTGGTGCCTGTTCGGGATCGTGCTGCAGGTGATGGTGCTGGTGGTGGCGCGGTACGGCTGCCGCGCCACCGACGCGGACATGGACACGGACACGGACACGGGCATGGACACGAGCACGGGCACGGCTCAGCCGAAGTAGCCGTCGAAGTTCTTCGAGAACTCCCCGTTGTTGTGGCGGTCCCAGTTGATCGACCAGGTCATCAGGCCGCGCAGCCCTGGCCAGGTGCCGTGCGTCTTGTACGAGCCGCAGTTCGTGCCCTTCGTCAGGCAGTCCAGGGACTTGTTGACCTCGGCCGTGGGGACGTGGCCGTTGCCCGCGTTCGTCGACGCGGGCATGCCGATGGCCACCTTCTCCGGGGGCAGCGCGGGGAAGACGTTGTTCGTGTCGCCCGCCACGGGGAAGCCGGTGAGCAGCATGTCGGTCATCGCGATGTGGAAGTCCGCGCCGCCCATGGAGTGGTACTGGTTGTCCAGGCCCATGATCGGGCCCGAGTTGTAGTCCTGGACGTGCAGCAGTGTGAGGTCGTCGCGCAGGGCGTGGATGACCGGCAGGTAGGCACCGGCGCGGGGGTCCTGGCCGCCCCATTTGCCCGTGCCGTAGTACTGGTAGCCGAGCTGCACGAAGAAGGTCTCGGGGGCCATGGTGAGCGTGAAGCCGCTGCCGTACTTGGACTTGAGGGTCTTGACCGCCGAGATGAGGTTCACGATCGACGGGGTCTTCGGGTTCTTGAAGTCCGTGTCGTCGGCGTTCAGCGAGAGGGAGTGGCCCTCGAAGTCGATGTCCAGGCCGTCGAGTCCGTACTCGTCGATGATCGCGGAGACCGATGAGACGAAGGTGTCGCGGGCCTGCGTGGTGGTCAGCTGGACCTGGCCGTTCTGGCCGCCGATGGAGATCAGGACCTTCTTGCCCGCCGCCTGCTTGGCCTTGACGGCGGCCTTGAACTCGTCCCTGGACTCGACGCCGGGGCACTCGGTCTTCGGACAGAGGTCGAAGCGGATGTCGCCCGACGTGGCGGAGGTCGGCTCGCCGAAGGCGAGGTCGATGATGTCCCAGCTGTCGGGGACGTCCGAGAGCCGGGTGTAGCCGGACCCGTTGGCGAAGCTGGTGTGGAGATAGCCGACGAGGGCGTGGTCGGCGGCCGCCTTCGGTGCCGGGCCCGCCGGAGGGTCCGCCGAGGCCTCGGCGGCGAGGAGGCCGGACGAGGCGAGCGCGCAGGCCGTGGCCGCTGCCACGGTGAGACGTCTCAGGTGACGCGACAAGGAACGATCCACGACTGCCTCCGGGCATGGGGGGATGGAGGGTGGATCGCTCAATTTGGTCCAGACCAATAGCCTTGTCAAGGCCCCGTCAAGAACTCGGCGCCTCCCCGTCCCGCGGCGCCAGCTGCGCCGCGGCCTCGTGCATCGCCAGTTCGAGAAGCGCCGGATCCGTCAGCGTGCCCGCCCCGTCGGGCGGGACGAGCCAGCGGACTCCGCCCGTGGAGCGTCCCGGATAGGGCACCACGATCCAGGTGCCGCGGCCGGCGCCGCGCACGCCTGTGCCGATCCAGCGGGAAACCGTGCCCGCCGGCACGAAGAACCCCATGCGGGAGTCGCCGAAGTCGGCGAGCACCGGCCCGGGACGGTCGATGCAGCGGGTCAGTACGTCGAGTGTGGGGTAGCCGAGTTCGCCGGGAAGGATGAGTACGTCCCAGAGCCTGCCGGCGGGAAGGAGCGCGACCCCGAGGGGATTTCGCTCCCATTCCCAGCGGCAGGCGTCCGGATCCGGTGCCACGGACACCAGCCATTCGACCGCCGACTTCGCTCCCGAGCCCGAGCCAGTCATGGCGGACCTCCTCTTCCTGTGCTGCAGCTGTGCATGTCACAGGAGAGAGGGGGTCGGGGCCGCGGCATTACGCGGGTTTCGGGAACTTGTTGACGAACAGTCGACAGCGGGCCGCCGTCACAGCCTTGGAGCCGGTCAGCTGTCGAAGCCCAGGCCCAGCTTGTCCATGGTCTTCAGCCACAGATTGCGCCTGCCGCCGTTCTCGTCCGCGCGGGCCAGGGACCACTTGGTCAGTGCCACGCCCGTCCACGCGAACGGCTCGGGCGGGAACGGCAGCGGCTTCGTGCGCACCATCTCCAGGGACGTACGTTCCGTGCGCTCGCCGGAGAGCAAGTCCAGCATGACGTCGGCACCGAAGCGGGTGGCCCCGACACCGAGGCCGGTGTAGCCCGCCGCGTACGCGACGCGTCCCGCATGGGCCGTGCCGAAGAACGCCGAGAAGCGCGAGCAGGTGTCGATCGCGCCGCCCCACGCGTGCGAGAACCGGACCCCCTCCAACTGCGGGAAGCAGGTGAAGAAGTGGCCCGCCAGCTTCGCGTACGTCTCGGGGCGGTCGTCGTGCTCGGCGCGCAGCTTGCCGCCGAAGGGGTAGATCGCGTCGTAGCCGCCCCACAGGATGCGGTTGTCGGCGGAGAGCCGGAAGTAGTGGAACTGGTTGGCGCTGTCGCCGAGCCCCTGGCGGTTCTTCCAGCCGATGGCCGCGAGCTGCTCCTCGGTCAGCGGCTCCGTCATCAGGGCGTAGTCGTAGACCGGGACGGTGTACGCGCGCACGCGCTTGACAAGCGACGGGAAGATGTTCGTGGCGAGCGCGACCTGCCGGGCGCGGATCCGGCCGTACGGGGTGCGCACGGCCATCCCGGCGCCGGACGAGGCGAGTTGGAGCGCGGGCGTGTGCTCGTAGACGCGTACGCCCTTCTCCAGGCAGGCACGCTTGAGGCCCCAGGCCAGCTTCGCCGGATGGAGCATGGCGACGCCCTCGCGGTCCCAGAGGCCGCCGAGGAAGGTCGGTGAGTCGACGTGCTCGCGCAGGGCGTCCGCGTCGAGCAGTTCGGAGCCGCCCGCGAGGCCGTGCTCCGCCATCTCCTCGTACATCTCGTGCAGTTCGGCGAGCTGGTGCGGCTGGGTGGCCACGTCGATCTCGCCGGTGCGCTCGAAGTCGCAGTCGATGGAGTAGCGCTTGACGGCCGCCTCGATCTCGTCGAGATTGCGCGCGCCGAGCTCCTCAAGCTTGGCGATCTCGCCGGGCCAGCGGGACAGGCCGTTCGAGATGCCGTGCGTGAGGGACGCGGCGCAGAAGCCGCCGTTGCGGCCGGAGGCGGCCCAGCCCGCCTCTCGGCCCTCGACCAGGACGACCTCGCGGTGCGGGTCGCGCTCCTTGGCGATCAGCGCGGTCCACAGTCCGCTGTAGCCGCCGCCGACGACAAGCAGGTCGCACTGCTCGTCGCCGGTCAGGGCGGGTTCGGCGCGGGGCTTGCCCGGGTCGTCCAGCCAGTACGAGACCGGCTGGGCGTCGGAGAGGGACTTGGTGAAACGGGTCATGGCGCTTGGGGCCATGATTTCCACTCCTTCAGAATTCTTAGTGAGATTGCTTGCTGCGGCGCTTTGAGACGATCATCCCGCCGAGCACCAGGAGGACGGCGACAAGGAACATCGCCGTACCGATGACATTGATCTGGACGGGCGTACCGCGCTGCGCCGATCCCCAGACGAACATGGGGAAGGTCACGGTCGAGCCCGCGTTGAAATTCGTGATGATGAAGTCGTCGAAGGAGAGCGCGAAGGCGAGCAGCGCGCCCGCCGCGATTCCCGGTGCGGCGATCGGCAGCGTGACCCGGACGAAGGTCTGCACGGGGCCCGCGTAGAGGTCCTGTGCGGCCTGTTCCAGGCGCGGGTCCATCGACATCACGCGCGCCTTGACGGCGGTCACCACGAAGCTGAGGCAGAACATGATGTGGGCGATGAGAATCGTCCAGAAGCCGAGCTGCGCGCCCATGTTGAGGAAGAGCGTGAGCAGCGAGGCGGCCATGACGACCTCGGGCATCGCCATCGGCAGGAAGATCAGCGAGCTGACCGCGCCGCGCGCCCGGAAGCGGTAGCGGACGAGCGCGAAGGCGATCATCGTGCCGAGCAGGGTCGCGCCGATCGTCGCCCAGAAGGCGATCTGCAGGCTCAGCGAGAGCGAGCCGCACATGTCGGCGACGCCGCAGGGGTCTTTCCAGGCGTCGAGCGAGAAGTCCTGCCAGGCGTAATTGAAGCGCCCCTTCGGCTTGTTGAAGGAGAACACCGTCACGACGACGTTCGGGAGCAGCAGATACGCGAGCGTCAGCAGACCCGCGATGACGACGAATTTGCCGCGGAGCCAGCGGAAGAAGGCAGCCATCAGACGAGATCCTCCGTCCCGGACTTACGGATGTAGAAGGTGACCATGACGAGGATCGCCGCCATCAGGATGAAGGAGAGAGCCGCGGCCGTCGGGTAATCCAGAATGCGCAGGAATTGCGTCTGGATGACGTTGCCGACCATGCGGGTGTCGGTGGAGCCGAGCAGATCCGCGTTCACGTAGTCGCCCGCCGCAGGGATGAAGGTGAGCAGCGTTCCGGAGACGACGCCCGGCATGGAGAGCGGGAAGGTCACCTTGCGGAAGGTGGTGGCCGGCTTCGCATAGAGGTCGCCCGCCGCTTCGTGCAGCCGGCCATCGATGCGCTCGAGCGAGGTGTAGAGCGGCAGGATCATGAACGGCAGGAAGTTGTACGTGAGTCCGCAGATCACCGCGAGCGGTGTGGCGAGGACCCGGTCGCCGTCCGTGACGCCCAGCCAGCTGGTGACGTCCAGGACATGCAGCGTGTTGAGGGCGCCCACGACGGGGCCGCCGTCCGCGAGGATCGTCTTCCACGCCAGCGTACGGATGAGGAAGCTGGTGAAGAACGGCGCGATGACCAGGACCAGGATGAGGTTGCGCCAGCGGCCCGCGCGGAACGCGATCAGATACGCGAGCGGGTAGCCGAGCAGCAGACACAGGATCGTGGCGGCGCCCGCGTACATCACCGAGCGCAGGAACTGCGGCCAGTAGTCGCTCAGCGCGTCCCAGTAGGTGGCGAAGTGCCAGGTGACCTTGAAGCCGTCTTCGAGGGAGCCCGTCTGGACGGACGTCGACGCCTGGTAGACCAGCGGAAGCGCGAAGAAGACGACGAGCCAGAGGATGCCGGGGAGCAGCAGCCAGTAGGGGACGAGGCGGCCGCGTTTGCGAATCTTGCGCGGCGCCTCCTCGGGCTCTTTCGTCGGCGGCGCGTCGGTGAGGGTGGTCGTCATGCGGAGGCGTCCTCCTCGACCTTCTCGACGCCCGCCTCGATGTCCTGGGCGGCGTCCAGGCCGAAGGTGTGCGCGGGGTTCCAGTGCAGGACGACGTCGACGCCGGGGACCAGGCGGGTGTCGCGCTCGATGTTCTGGGCGTACACCTCGAAGGCGTCGCAGAGCGGGCTGTTGATGACGTACTGCGTCGAGACGCCGATGAAGCTGCTGTCGGCGATGCGGCCCGTGATGCGGTTGCGCCCGTCCGGAATCTGCCCCGCGTCGTCGGCGTGCGTGAGGGAGATCTTCTCGGGGCGTACGCCGAGGATGACCTTGCCGCCCGTGGTGGTGGGCGCCGTACATCGCGCGGCGGGCAGGACGAGCTTGCCGTCGCCTGCCTTGAGGGTGAGGTCGTCGCCGCTGCGGCCCGCGATCTCGGCCTCGATGAAGTTCGACGTGCCGAGGAAGTTGGCGACGAAGGTGGTGCGGGGGTTCTCGTAGAGGTCGGCGGGGGCGCCGAGCTGTTCGACCTGGCCCGCGTTCATCACCGCGACCTGGTCGGCCATCGTCATGGCCTCCTCCTGGTCGTGGGTGACGTGGATGAAGGTGATGCCCACCTCGGTCTGGATGCGCTTGAGTTCGAGCTGCATCTGGCGGCGCAGCTTGAGGTCGAGTGCGCCGAGCGGCTCGTCGAGGAGCAGCACCTTGGGGTGGTTGATCAGGGCGCGGGCGACGGCGACGCGCTGCTGCTGGCCGCCGGAGAGCTGGTGCGGCTTCTTGCGGGCCTGCTCGCCGAGCTGGACGAGGTCGAGCATGTCGCCGACCTTGCCCTTGACCGACTTGATGCCGCGCCGGCGCAGGCCGAAGGCGACGTTCTCGAAAATGTCGAGGTGCGGGAAGAGCGCGTACGACTGGAAGACCGTGTTGACGGGCCGCTTGTACGGCGGCAGCGCCGTGACGTCCTGCTCGCCAAGCTGCACGGTGCCCGAGCTGGGCTCCTCGAGACCCGCGATCATGCGGAGCGTGGTGGTCTTGCCACAGCCGGACGCGCCGAGCAGCGCGAAGAAGGAGCCCTGCGGCACGGTGAGGTCGAGCGGTCGGACGGCCTTGAAGGAGCCGTACGTCTTGCTGATCCCGGTGAGGCGGACGTCGCCGCCGTGTTCTGTAGCAGTCGTCATGGTGCGTCCAGGGGGGTCGAGGGGACGGAAAGGGAGGGCGCGCGAACTACGAAGGAGCGTGGGAGCACCGTCTAGGAACCGGTCAGCTTGGCGAACTTCTCCTCGTACGCCGTCTCTTCCTTCGGCGTCAGCGAGCGGAACCCGTGGGACTTCGCGGCCATCTCCTTGTCCGGCAGGATCAGCGGGTTCTCCGCGGCCTTCTTGTCGAGCTTCGCGAGCTCAGGACGTACGCCGTCGACGGGGCAGACGTAGTTGATGTACGCGGCGAGGCGGGCCGCGGGCTCGGGCTCGTAGTAGTAGTCGATGAGCCGTTCGGCGTTGCTCTTGTGGCGCGCCTTGTTCGGGACGAGCAGGTTGTCCGTGGACGTGATGTAGCCCTGGTCCGGGATGTGGAAGGCGATGTCGGGGTTGTCGGCCTGGAGCTGGACGATGTCGCCCGCCCAGCCGAGGCACGCCGCGAGGTCGCCCTTGTCGAGGTCCGAGGTGTAGTCGTTGCCCGTGAAGCGGCGGATCTGCTTCTTGTCGACGGCCTTCTGGAGGCGGGCGATGGCCGCGTCGAAGTCGTCGTCCGAGAACTTCGACGGGTCCTTGCCCATGTCGAGGAGCGTCATGCCGACGCTGTCGCGCATCTCGGAGAGGAAGCCGACACGCCCCTTGAGCTTGGGGTTGTCCAGGAGCTGCGACACCGAGGTGATGTCTTCGCCGTCGGTCGCCTTCTTGTTGTACGCGATGACCGTGGAGATGCCGGTCCAGGGGTACGAGTAGGCCCGCCCCGGGTCCCAGTCCGGGTTGCGGAACTGGGAGGCCAGATTGGTGTACGCGTGCGGCAGGTTGGCCGGGTCCAGTTTCTGGACCCAGCCGAAGCGGATGAGCCGGGCCGCCAGCCAGTCCGTGACGCAGATGAGGTCGCGTCCGGTTTCCTGGCCCGCCGCGAGCTGCGGCTTGATCTTCCCGAAGAACTCGACGTTGTCGTTGATGTCCTCGGTGTACTTGACCGTGATCCCGGTGCGCTTCGTGAAGGCGTCCAGGGTGGGGCGGCGTTCGTCGTCGTCGACGTCCATGTACTCGGTCCAGTTGGAGAAGGTGATCCGCTTCTCCTTGGCCGAGTGGTCATCGGACGAGACGTCGCCCTGGCTCTTGCTCGCTGCCGGGATCCCGCAGGCACTGAGTGCGCCGAGACCACCGACGGCGAACGCGCCGCTCGTGGAGGCGCGCAGCAGGGAACGGCGGGTGAGGGAGGCCCTGCCGTTCCGGTAGCTGCGGTGCATGGCGGCCAGTTGGGCCGGGGACAGGGGGTCGGGCTCGTACTGCTCCATGCGCTTGGTTGCCCTTTCGGGAGGATGGGCCGCTGGTCCGGCGGCCTACTGGCTATCGGTCCCCGAAGATCGTGCGGTGCCAGTCCTTGCGGACGACCGCGGTGTTGTCGAACATGACGTGCTTGATCTGCGTGTACTCCTCGAAGGAGTAGGCGGACATGTCCTTTCCGTAGCCGGATGCCTTGTATCCGCCGTGCGGCATCTCGCTGAGGATCGGGATGTGGTCGTTGACCCACACGCAGCCCGCCTTGATCTCGCGGGTCGCGCGGTTGGCGCGGAAGACGTCGCGGCTCCAGGCGGAGGCGGCGAGTCCGTACGGGGTGTCGTTCGCGAGCCGGATGCCCTCCTCGTCGGAGTCGAACGGCAGCACCACGAGCACGGGCCCGAAGATCTCGGACTGCACGATCTCGCTGTCCTGCGCGGCGTCGGCGATGAGGGTGGGCCGGTAGAACGCACCGGGGTGGTCAAGCGCCTCGCCGCCGGTGACCACGCGCGCGTAGGAGCGTGCCCGGTCGACGAATCCGGCGACGCGGTCGCGGTGGACGTGCGAGATGAGCGGCCCGAGGTCGGTGTCCTCGGCGAAGGGGTCACCGAGCCTGACGGTCTCCATGAGCGCGGCCACGCCGTCCACGAAGGCGTCGTACAGCGGTCGTTGGACGTACGCGCGCGTGGCGGCCGTGCAGTCCTGCCCGGTGTTGATGAGCGCGCCGGCGACCGCGCCGTGCACGGCGGCATCGAGGTCGGCGTCGTCGAAGACGACGAACGGCGCCTTGCCGCCGAGCTCCAGGTGCAGCCGCTTGACGGTGGAGGTGGCGATCTCGGCGACGCGCTTGCCGACGCCGGTGGACCCGGTGAAGGAGGTCATGGCGACGTCGGGATGCCCGACGAGCCGCTCTCCGGCATCCCGCCCCGCCCCGCTGATGATGTTGACGACGCCGTCCGGGATGCCCGCCTCGGTGGCGGCCTGCGCGAAGAGGAGCGAGGTGAAGGGGGTGAGCTCGGCGGGCTTGAGGACGATCGTGTTGCCCGCGGCGATGGCGGGAAGCACCTTCCAGGCGGCCATCTGGAGGGGGTAGTTCCAGGGCGCGATGGAGCCGACGACACCGATGGGCTCACGCCGTACGTACGAGGTGTGGTCACCGGAGTACTCACCGGCCGACTGGCCCTGGAGATGCCGTGCCGCGCCCGCGAAGAAGGCGGCGTTGTCGACGGTGCCGGGGACGTCGAACTCCCGGCTGAGCTTGATGGGCTTGCCGCACTGGAGCGACTCGGCCTGTGCGAACTCCTCGGCGCGCTCGGCCAGTACGCCGGCGAAGCGGTGCATGGCGTCGGAGCGCTCGCCGGGGGTCGCGCCGGCCCACTCGGGGAAGGCGTGCGCGGCGGCGGCGACAGCGGCGTCCACGTCCTTCTCGCCCGCGAGCTCGTAACGGTGGACCTCGTCGCCGGTTGCCGGGTCGACGACGGCGTGGGAGCGCCCTGAGGTGCCCTTGGCCAGCCGTCCCGCGATGTACTGCGCGCCGTCCGCGAAGTGGTCCTGCGCCTGGAAGTTGTGCATGACGCTCTCCTCCGCCGTCGCCCCCGTCCCAGGGGGGCGGCGTAGCTCCAGATCGATTTGAGTGCCGATCCTGACAGAGCAGTAGGGCTCCAACAAGTGATTCCGTTGTTGCCTTTTGGTTACGCGACGGAATCTGTCGACCAGGTGTCGAGTCGTCCTGGAAAACCCAGGACGGAATGTCAGTGGTGCGTGCCATGCTCGCGTGCATGACGAAGATCGACTCGGTGGACGCGCTGGTCACGGCGGTGCGGGCGGGCGTACAGGTGAAGTATTTGCACTTCTGGGGCCACACACCGCGGCGGAACGGGACGCTCGGTGCGAGCTGCCTGAGCCAGTGGTGGCTGTCGCCGTTCACCGTGGACGGGGTGGAGTACGGGACGGCGGAGCACTGGATGATGGCGTCCAAGGCCCGCCTCTTCGGGGACGCGGAGGCGGAGCGGGCGGTCCTCGCCTCGCGCACGCCCGCCGAGGCGAAGAACGCGGGGCGTCTGGTGCGGGGCTTCGACGAGACGATGTGGGAGCGCGAGCGGTTCGGAATCGTGGTCGAGGGCAGCGTCCACAAGTTCGCCTCGACCGCCGCCCTGCGCTCGTTCCTGGTCGGCACGGGGTCGCGGGTCCTGGTGGAGGCGAGCCCGATGGACCGCATCTGGGGGATCGGCCTGGCGGCCGATGATGACCGGGCGCAGGCCCCGGAGAGGTGGCGGGGGCCTAATCTGCTGGGCTTCGCGCTGATGGAGGCGCGGGAACGCTTGCGCTAGGCGGTTCCTTGGCGGCGGGGGCTGGCCGGGGGCCTTGCGCCGGGCCTGGCCTGGGGGCCTTGCGCCGTCCACGCCGCCGGGAGGGCCTGGGGCCGCGGCCCAGGGCCTTGCGCTGGACCCGCCCTG
>NZ_BAAAUG010000070.1:2515-6137 GCF_039533825.1 Streptomyces rectiviolaceus | reverse complement strand
CCGCTTCGCGGCGGATGTCTCCCGCCCACCCACCCGTTTGCCCTGCGGTGCAGGGTGAGCGAAGGGCCCCGATGCGGGGTGATCGGGTGGGTGGGCGGGAAAGATCCGCCGCGAAGCGGCGGTTCAGGCCAGGCAGGCAAGGCGCCCCGCCCGAAAAAAGCGGGGTCAGGAGCCGACGGCAACGGAAGCCGAGTAGCTGCCGCCCCCCGAAGCCGCCCCCTCCTCCTCGAACACGTCGTCCGGCGTCACGATCAGCACCACCAGCAGCGCCACGCCCAGGACGATGCCCGCGATCCCGCAGATGATCCCGGCCAGCGCCTGCCCGGGATTCGTCGCCTCGCCGCGCTTCGCCCTGCCGCGCCCGATCGACCCGAAGATGATCGCCAGGATGCCGAGCACGATCGCCAGGGGCCACAGGCAGAAACCGGCGGCCGCGATGATCCCGAGGACCAGCGCGGTCACGCCCATCCCGTTGGCAGGCGCCATCGGCATCGCGGGCCAGCCGTACGCGGGAGGGCCCTGCCCCTGGTAGCCCGGGTATCCGGGATATCCGGGGTAGCCCTGCGGGCCGGGAGCCCCGGCGCCCTGGTGACCCGGGTAGCCGGGATAGCCGGGGTACCCGTAAGGCACCTGACCAGGCCCCTCGGGCCCGACCGGAGGCGGCGGCACCGGCTCTCCCTTGCCCGCCGAACCAGCCGAACCCGCCGCGCCCGCCGCACCCGCCGGAGGCGCAGGCTGAGGCGGCGCGAAGGGCCCGCCACCGGGCTGCCCCGGAGCATGCGTCGACTGGTCATGCACGGACGGCGCCGCCCACGGGTCCCGCTTCTCCAGCGGCACCGGCCCAGAGGCCGGTCCCGAAGCCCCCGGCCCCGGACCCAGCCCGGGACCCGGCGCCCCCGGCACCCCTTCCTCCGCCGGCGGAGCCCAAGGGTCCCGCCCCTCGGACGCACCCGACTCCCCCGAACCCTGGGACATGCCGTGTCACCTCTTTCGTACGTTCCGTCATGCTACGGCCACCGCCCTCGGCCGAAGGCACGCCGCCTACGATGATCCCCGACCCACCGATCAGCCGATCAATTCCGTTCCTGGGGAGGAAGCCGTGACCGATCCGCGCAGCACCCGTGAGCCACGCGCATCACGCGACCCGCATGCCTTCATCGCCGGACTGCCCAAGGCGGAACTGCATGTGCACCACGTCGGCTCGGCTTCCCCCCGCATCGTCTCGGCCCTCTCCGCCCGCCACCCCGACTCCAAGGTGCCCACGGACGTAGAGGCCCTCGCCGACTTCTTCACGTTCACGGACTTCGCCCACTTCGTCCAGGTGTACCTCTCGGTCGTGGACCTGGTCCGTACCGCGGACGACGTACGCCTGCTCACGTACGAAGTCGCCCGCGACATGGCCAGGCAGAACATCCGCTACGCCGAACTGACCGTCACCCCCTACAGCTCCGTGCGCCGCGGCATCGACGACCGCGCCTTCATGGACGCCATAGAGGACGCCCGCAAGGCCGCCGAGGACGAGCTCGGTGTCGTACTGCGCTGGTGCTTCGACATCCCGGGCGAGGCGGGGATCGAATCCGCCGAGGAGACGGCGCGCCTCGCGACCACGGACAAGCTGCGCCCCGACGGCCTGGTCTCCTTCGGGCTCGGCGGCCCCGAGATCGGTGTGCCGCGGCCGCAGTTCAAGCCGTACTTCGACCGCGCCATCGCGGCGGGCCTGCACTCCGTCCCGCACGCGGGCGAGACCACGGGGCCCGGCACCATCTGGGACGCCCTGACCGACCTGCGCGCCGAGCGCATCGGCCACGGCACCAGCGCCGCCCAGGATCCGAAGCTCCTCGCCCACCTCGCCGAGCACCGCATCCCGCTCGAGGTCTGCCCGACGTCGAACATCGCGACCCGCGCCGTCGCCACCCTCGACGAGCACCCGATCAAGCAGTTCGTCGCCGCCGGGGTCCCGGTCACCGTCAACTCCGACGACCCGCCCATGTTCGGCACCGACCTCAACAACGAGTACGCGGTGGCAGCCCGCCTTCTCGACCTGGACGAGCGGGGCATCGCGGCCCTGGCGAAGAACGCCGTCGATGCCTCCTTCCTCGACCCCGCGGGCAAGGCGCGCATCGTCGCGGAGATCGACACGTACACCCAGACCTGGCTCGCTCCCTAGCGCGGCACCACAATGGGCCCATGCGCACCGTGACAGCCGTGGCCCACCGAGGCGATCCCTACCGCGTCCGCGAGAACACCCTCCCGTCCCTGCGCTCCGCGCTCGACCGGGGCGCGGACGCGGTGGAGATCGACGTCCGCCTCAGCCGTGACGGCGTCCCCGTCCTGTTGCACGACGCGACCCTCAAGCGTCTGTGGGACCTCGACCGCCCCCTGTCCACGCTCTCCGCGGACGAGGTGCGCGGCCTCACCGAGGGCGGCGTACCCACCCTGGAGGAAGCCGTCGCGGCGACCGAAGGGCACCGGCTCATGGTGGATCTGCCGGGTGCGACGCCGGAGTCCGTGCGCGCGGTCGTCGGCGCCGTCGCCGACTGCGGGGCGGCGGAGCGTGTGTACTACTGCGCGGGCGCCCGGACGATGCTCGCGGTGCGCGCGGCGGATCCCGCCGCCGAGATCGCCCTGACCTGGACGACCCTGGCCCCGCCGCGCCACGCCGTGCTCGACGCGATCAAGCCCCGCTGGCTCAACTACCGTTTCTCGCTGCTCCGTCGCGAACTGGTCGTCCAGGTGCAGCGCCAGGGGCTGCTCGTCTCGGCCTGGACCCCGGACACGAGGCGCGCGATGCGCCGCCTCATCGACATCGGCGTCGACTCGATCACAACCAACCGCGTCGACACGCTGCACGCCCTGCGCGAGCGGTCCGACGGCGCACTCTCGTAGCCGGGCGGTCCCTCAACTAGCTTGTGGTCCATGGGGAACAGCGACGACGACAAGCGGGAAGAGCCGCTCTTCGTGTACGAGCGCGACGAGCGGGGCTACCGCGGCCACCGCTTCAATCCGCGGCATCCCGTCGGCCGCATGCTGACCATCGCCCTCCTGGTCGGCATCGTCCTCGTCATCCTGCTCATGGCGAAGTGACGGCCTCCGTCTGAGGGGCCCCGGCGGCATACGCCAGCGGCGGCGCGATGGCCTGCGCGTCCACCCCCTCCCCCACCCAGAGCCCGATGAGCAGCGCCGCGGTCGCCTCCACCAGCCCGGCCCGCTCCAGGCCGCCCGCGGCGAACGGTGCGCAGCCGGCGTCCTTCACCAGTTCCCGTACGACGTTCAGCGCGCCCTCGTCGTCCCCGCACACCGGGACCGCGAGCGGCCGACCGTCGAAGACCGGTGGGTCCATCCGCCATACGTCCTCGTGGCAGAGGTTGAACGCCTTGACGACATGCGCTCCGGGCGCCGCGTCGGCGAGCCGCCGTGCGGCCGACGGGCCGCCCTCGGTGAGCAGGGCGAAGCCCGGCCCCACCGGGTTGGAGCAGTCGACAAGGACCCGCCCGCGCAGAGCCGCTCGAAGCTCACCGGCCACGCCTGCCCCCACCTCGTACGGCAGGGCGAGCAGGACCGCGTCCCCGAACTCGGCCGCCGCACGCGGTGTCCCGTGCCCCGCGGCGCCCATCCGCGCGGC
>NZ_BAAAUG010000070.1:0-2498 GCF_039533825.1 Streptomyces rectiviolaceus | reverse complement strand
CCATCCGCGCGACGAGCGCCGCCGCGCGGCCCTCGTCCCGCCCGCCGATCAGCACCTCGTGCCCCGCGCGCACCCAGTGCGTGCCGAGCGCGTCCGCCATGTTGCCCGCGCCGATGATGCCTATGCGCATGTCTGTCTCCCTCTCGTCCCGTGCCCCGGTCACCGGGGTACGGGACGACAGTAGGAAAGCGTTCAGGCACCATTCGGTACGTGAGAGACGATGACCTGCTCGCCGACTGCCGCGCCCGGCTCGCCTTCGACCTGCTCGCCAACACCTGGAACGCGGTGGCGCTCTGGGCCCTGCGGCACGGCCCGCGCCGCCCGGGTGAACTGCGCGGCCTGATCGGCGGCATCAGCCCCAAGATCCTCACGGAGACACTGCGCCGCCTCGAGTACAACGGCCTGGTCTCGCGGCAGTCGTACGCCGAGTCGCCGCCCCGCGTCGAGTACGAACTCACCGCTCTGGGGCGTACGTTGCTGGCCCCGATCGAGGCCTTCGGCGCGTGGGCCTTCGACCATGGCGACGAGGTGATGGCGGCGCAGGAGCGCGCCGACCGCCCGTCCACCGGAGCCCCCTGATTCCCCTGTTTCCCCCTGCCCCCTAGGGGACATCCCGCCAATGCCCCTGATGCCCATGAGTGTTGGCCCCTCAGGGAACACCGGACCCTCGCCCTCCCCAGTGAGGATCCGCCCTGCCCGGAAGATCACCAGGATGGACAGCGACAGCACACGTTCCGCACCGCAGCCCACCTGGAGTCACACCGTGCGCCTCCCCGCCCGCACCGCTCTCGCCGCCGCCCTCGTCATCGGCCTCACCGGCGCAGCGGCCGCCCCCGCCCTCGCGGTCGCGCACGCCCCGGCCACGGCGGCGGCTTCCGCCCAGAGATCCGCGCCGGACGGCAAGGCCCTGCGCGACGCGATCAAGGGGCTCCCGAACGCCGACGCGACCGCCGCCCTGGTCCGCGTCGGCGGCACGGATGGAACCTGGCGCGGAAGTTCCGGCGTACACGACCTGGTCACGGGCCGGAAGGCCGACCCGCACGGCCGCTTCCGCGCCGGGTCGACGACCAAGATCGTGACCGCGGCCGTGGCGCTGCAGCTGGCGGCCGAGGGTGAGCTGGACCTCGACAAGCCGGTGCAGCACTACATGCCGGGCCTGCTCCCCGAGGGGAAGTTCGAGCCCATGCCCGTCCGCAGCCTCCTCAACTACACCAGCGGCCTGAAGTCGGGCGACGGCTTCGACGACGAATACGCCCACCGCTACGACACGTTGGACCCGCGGAAGGTCGTCGCGTCGGCCATCGCCAAGGGGCCCGAGCACGACCCCGGCTACGAGCAGCACTACCGCAACATCGGCTACACCGTGCTCGGCCTGCTGATCGAGCGGGTCACCGGCGACTCGTACGCCCACCAGGCCGCTCAGCGGATCTTCCGGCCTCTCCACCTGCGCGACACCTACTTCCCCGGCGCCGACCCCCACATCCGCGGCCCGCACAACCGCGGCTACCAGAGCATGAAGCAGCCGGACGGCACCACCCGCCTGGTCGACGTCACCGAGTGGAACCAGTCGGACCGCTTCGCGGCGGGCGACATGATTTCCTCCACCGCCGATCTGGAGGTCTTCACTCAGGCGCTGTTCGACGGAGAGGTGGTGCCCCAGCCGCAGTTGAAGGAGATGTTCACGCTGCCCGAGCTTGCGCCGGGCGCTCCGGAGCCCATCTTCGGCGCGGGGCTCCAGCGGATGGAGTTCAAGGGCAAGGTGATCTGGCTCAAGACCGGCGCCCGCTACGGCTACACGAACATGATCGCCTCCACCGAGAACGGCTCCCGCACCCTCGTCTACTCGGTCAACGCGACCGATGCCAAGGGCACGGGCATGAACCCGATCGCCGAGCGGATCGCGCTGGGCGCCTACGCCTACGCCACGCCCGTCATGCTCGCGAAGACCGTGATGTTGTTGGGGTAGTAGTTCCGGTCCGCGTCGAACTCGCCGCCGCAGGTGATCAGGCGCAGCCCCGCGTGGTCGATGTTCTTGTACACGTCCAGGGTGGGGAACTTCTTCTTCGGGTGCTCCTCGACGCGGTCCACGGTGAAGGTGGCCGTCTTCCCGTCCTCGCGCGTCACCTCGATGGCGTCCCCGGCCTTCATCGTCTTCAGCCCTTTGAAGACCGCGTCCGCGCCGTTCCAGGTCACATGCCCGGCGATCACCGCCGGGCCCCTGGAGCCGGGGGTGGGGCCGGGTTCGTACCAGCCCGCCAGATCGGGGTCCTTCGGTGTCGTCATCGCCCCGCCCCCGTTCTGCCCCAGCGTCTCCAGCGCGCTCGACACGCCCAGGGAGGGGATGACGACCCGCTGGGGCACCGACCGGTCCAGGGCCGTGGCGGCCTGGCCCGACCCCGACCCCGACCCCGACCCCGACCCCGACCCCGCCTCCGGTGTCCGGCCGCCCTCCGCGCCGTCCCGCGCCGCGCTCTGGCGGGGGGCCGCCGAAGAGGCAG
>NZ_BAAAUG010000069.1:0-242657 GCF_039533825.1 Streptomyces rectiviolaceus | reverse complement strand
AGCGCGGCCCAGGGCGCGCGCTCCACATACGCCCGGGACTCGTCGAGCAGCAGCCCCCACTCGGGCGCGGGCGGCTGTGCGCCGAGCCCCAGGAAGCCGAGCGACGCCAGCGCGAGCGCGATGCCCGGGAGGCGAAGGACCGCGTGGCGGGCGACCGGGCCCGCCACCGAGGGCAGCACATGGCGGGTGAGGATCCAGCGCGGTGACGCGCCGATCGCCCGCTGCGCCACAAGGAACGACGAGGCCCGCACCTCCTGCGTCAGCGCCGCGGCGTGCGAGGCCAGCGGCGGCCAGGAGATCAACCCGACGGCGAGCGCGGCGCCCCCGGTACCGGGCCCCGCCACGGCCGCGACCAGGATGCCGACGATGACCGGCGGCAAGGCGTTGGCGATGTCCGAGGCCCCCTCGGTGAACTTCGGCAGGAACCCGAGCCCCATCGCCAGCAGATAGCTGCCCAGGCACACCGCCGCCGCGGTGCCCACCGTCGAAGCGGCCCCGTGCCCGAGGCGGGCCAGCACGTCGCGGCCGAGCCCGTCCGTGCCCAGCGGATGCGCCCAGGACGGTGCCGCGAGGCGCGCGGTGATCTCCACGGCGTACGGATCACGCAGCAGACCCCAGCCGATGGCCGTCAGCAGTACGGATCCGAGAGCGATGGGTACGAGGGGACGCACCCGCGCCCGGCGTGCCACGGGCAGCGTGAGCCCCGCGTCGCGCAGCGCGGGCCCGAGCAGGCGGCGCCGTACGGACGCGGCGGTGACGCCCGCGGTCAGACCGAGCGCGAGCAGCTACCAGACCGCGCCCTGCAGCAGCGCCAGATCCTGCGCCTTGGCCGCGCCCAGGGCGGTACGCCCGATGCCGGGCACCGCGAACACGGTCTCCACGGCGACCGCGCCGCCCGTGAGCCCGACCGCGACCATGCCGAACTGCGGAACCAGCGGCGGCAGCACCCGCTTGAGCGCGGCCCCCGCGACGCGCCCGCGGCTCACCCCGGAGCCCCGCCACAGCTCGGCCCACCGCTCGTCGAGCACGCCGGGCAGCGTGTCAGCGACGAGATGCCCGAGCAGGCCACCCGCGGGAACACCGAGGGCAACGGCGGGCAGCACGAGGTGCACGGGCCCCTGCCAGCCGGACGTCGGCAGCCACCCCAGCCACACCCCGCACACCAGCAACGCGAGAGTGGCGAGCAGGAACTCGGGTACGGCCGCGAGCATCGCGCCGACCGCACCGGCCGACCCGCGCCCCCGCACCAGAACCGGCACCACCAGTGCGCAGGCCACGACCACCGCCACCACGAGCGCGGCGCCCATCAGCGTCAGCGACACCTGAAGACCGGCGGTGACGGAAGGCAGCACCGGGGTGCCCGACACCCAGGAGGTGCCGAGGTCCCCGCGCAGCAGCGCGGATCCCCAACTCCCAAGGAGCGCAAGGGGACCCGAACCCAGTCCGAGGTCGGCGCGGATCGCACCCAACGCCTCGGCCGTCGCCTCCTGCTCGGCCGACCGGGCGCGCAGCACGGTGAGCGCGGGATCGGTGCCGGAGAGCCAGGGCAGCAGACCGACGGTCGCCAGGACGGCGGCGAGACAGAAGGCCCGGGTCAGCGCGCCCTTCACCCGCGAGACGGCGCGCGGGCTCGCCTTCGATGGCACGCGCTTCACTTGACGTACGTACCGGCCGTGACGAGTTCACGCTCGCGCGGGTCGTGCGCGGCGTCCACCACGGACGTGGCGTCGCCCTGGATCACACGCTCGTGGAGCATCGGGACGGCGGCGTCGGTGCCGAGCACCGCGCTCTCCGCCTCGATGACGGCCTTGCGGCGCGCCTCGCCTGCCGGGGCGGCGGACGCCTTGGCCAGGGCCTTGTCGACGGCGGCGTCGTTGAGCCGGGAGATGTTGAAGGAGCCCTCGGAGCCGAAGTCGCTGTAGAGGTACGCGGCCGGGTCGCCGGAGTCCAGGATGGTGGCTCGCGACAGGATGAATGCGTCGAACTCACCGGCCAGCGCGTCGGATTCGATGGCGGCGTACTCGCGGACCTCCAGCTTCACCTTGAAACCGGCCTTCTGGAGCTGCTGCTGGAGCGTCGCCGCGACCTCGGGCAGTTCGGCGCGGTCGGTGAAGGTGCCGATGGTGATGGTGGCGCCGTCGGGATCGCCCGCCTTCGTCCGCCCGGCGTCCGACGGACGCAGGTCCGCCGCCCAGGGGAGAGCCGGTCCGAGCAGCCCGTCCGCGACGTCGGCCCGCCCCTCGTACACGCCCTTGACCAGGGACTTGGCGTCGATCGCCTCGCGAGCGGCGGCGCGGATCGCCGGACTCTTGAAGGGACCCTTGCCGGTGTTCAGGTAGAGGGTGTTGGTGCGCGGCATCGGCACCTCGGTGATCTGGTCCTCGTCAAGGAGCGACGCCTGCGAGACCGGCACGGCCTCGGCGATGTCGGCCTCACCGCTGCGCAGCGCCGCGGCGCGCGCCGTGCCGTCGGGCACGAACTTTACGTCGATGCCTGGGGACTTGGCCTTCTTGCCCCAGTAGCCGTCGTAGCGGTTCAGTGCCGCGGACGAGGTGCCCTTGACGCCGGTCAGTTCGAAGGGGCCCGTGCCGGTGCCGACGGGGCTGACCGTCTTTCCCTTGTACGCCTTGGCCGCGAGGATCGACAGCTGCGGGGAGCTCAGCCGCTGCGGGACGAGGGGATCCTCGGTGGCGGTGGTGACGGCGACCTTGTCCCCGTGGGCCTTCGCCGTCAGCTCGACTCCGTCGAGGATGCGCGGCTTGGGCGACGCGGAGGTGGCCTCGCTGAGGGAACGTACGACCGCGTCGGCGGTGAGCTTCGTACCGTCGTGGAAGGTGACCCCGTCGCGGACGGTGAACGTCCAGGTCTTGCCGGACTGCTTCCAGCCGGTGGAGAGCGCCGGCCTGGCGTCGCCGTTGGCGTCGAGGCGGACCAGGGTCTCGGCCGTGGACCAGCGCGACAGCTTGAAGGCGTCGTCGGAGAGCGGCGAGAGTCCGGAACGCGGCGGCTGCATCATCGCGACGCGTATGCGCTTGCCTCCGTCCCCGGCTCCGGTGGACGTCGAATCCGTCGCGGCGAAGCAGCCGGAGAGCAGCACGGAGGCAGCGCTCACGGCACTGGCGGAGAGAAGGCGGGCAGGCAGGCGCACGGGGACCTTCCAGGTAAAGGGGTGGTCAAGGCGTGGCTGACGGTAGCACGATGACAATCGTTTTCAACAAAGCCGTCCGCGATGCGACCACTGGCCCCGTACGGGCATGACTGAGCCCCTGGACTTCGACGGCGTCGGCGTCGAAGTCCGGGGGCTCAGGCCAGAAAGAGGTTCAGAGAGAGGTCAGGAACGCGGTCGGCGGTCCTGCTCGGCCCGCTCCGCCTTCTTCTCCTTGATGCGTACCGTCTCCTTGCGGACGTCGGCCTGGGTGGCGCGCTCCTTCTGCAGCCACTCCGGGTTGTCCGACTTGAGCGCGTCGATCTGCTCCGTGGTGAGGGCCTCCGTGACCCCGCCGCGCGCGAGACCGGCGATGGACACACCGAGCTTCGCCGCGACGACCGGTCGCGGATGCGGGCCGTTGCGCCGCAGCTCCTGCAGCCACTCGGGCGGCTCGGTCTGCAGGGCGTTGAGCTCGGTGCGCGAGACGACACCCTCCTGGAATTCGGCGGGGGTGGCCTCGAGGTACACACCCAGCTTCTTCGCCGCGGTCGCGGGCTTCATGGTCTGGGTGGTCTGGTGCGACGTCATGTTCACCAGGGTATCGAGCATGTGAGCTACCGCCGACCACGACCGGTAACCTGGCGGAGTGACAGACTCGCAAGTAACCCCTTCGTTCAGGCTCGCGTATGTCCCGGGGGTGACGCCCACCAAGTGGGTGCGGGTCTGGAACGAGCGGCTGCCCGACGTGCCGCTGACCCTCGTCGCGGTCTCTCCCGGCGAGGCGTTCGAGCTCCTGCGGGGCGGTGGCGCCGACGCCGGTTTCGTACGCTTGCCGGTCGACCGCACGGACCTCAGCGCGATCCCCCTCTACACCGAGACGACGGTCGTGGTGATCCCCAAGGACCACGTCGTCGCGGCGGTCGACGAAGTCACGACCGAGGACCTGGCCGACGAGATCGTGCTGCATCCCCTCGACGACACCCTCCCGTGGGAGAGCCTGCCGGGACAGCCCGCGAACGAGCGCCCCGCCACCACGGAGGACGCCATCGAACTGGTGGCGGCGGGCGTCGGCGTCCTCGTCGTCCCCCAGTCGCTCGCCCGTCTGCACCACCGCAAGGACCTCACCTACCGGCCGCTCACACAAGCCCCCGAGTCTCGGGTCGCGCTGTCGTGGCCCGAGGACGCGACCACCGACCTGGTGGAGGACTTCATCGGGATCGTCCGGGGGCGCACCGTCAACAGCTCACGAGGCCGCGCCCAGACTCCCGCTGCCGCCCCGGCGCCGGAACAGTCGAAGCGCAAGAGCCCCGACAAGAGCGGCGCCCGGCGCAAGCCGACGGCCGGCAAGACCGGCAACACCGGCAAGCCGACCGGAAAGAGCGCACGGAGCGGTTCCGGCGGCGCCGCGAAGGGCGGCAAGCGGGGCAAGCCCCGCCGTCGGCCGTAACCCCGGCTTCGCCGTCCCCCTGACGGCGCCGGGGAAGCAGCCTCACCCGGAGATGTTCTGCTGCCGCGCCCACCAGGCCAGCACCCCGGCGAGGACGAGCAGCAGGCCGATGGCCACGTTGGTCCGCTTGTAGGCAACGAGGATCGCGGCGAACTCACGAATTGTCGCGATGGGCCAGAAGTACGCGGCCGTGGGCGCGCCCACCACCTGGCCCCTGATCCCGGTCCGCCGAGCGGTGAGGGCGGCGCGGAAGGCGTGGTAGTTGTTCGTGACGACGACGCACCGGTAGTCCGGCGTCGTCCTCTCCATGATCGCCTTGCTGAACCTCAGATTCTCTTCGGTCGTCGTCGAGCGGTCCTCCCGCTCGATCAGGTCGGCGGGAAACCCATGGGCGATGAGATGGTCGGCCATGGCGTGGGACTCGGGCACGTCTTCGTCCGGCCCCTGGCCCCCCGAGGTGATGAGCACCGGAGAGCCGCCCCGCTCGGCGAGGCGAGCGTGCACCGCTTGCGCCCGTTTGAGACGACTGGCCAGCAGAGGCGGCACGGTGGAACCACCGACGAGCCCCGAGCCGAGCACGACCACGTAGTCGGCCTTGCGGCGCACCCGCAGCCGTCCGTAGAGGAACGCGTAGAAGACGAAACAGAGGAACAGGAACGCGAGATAGGCCGCAAGGCCGCTTGCCGTCGCTCCCACCCCGACCCACACCGGTGTCCGCACGACCACAGCAGTGACCAACAGCCCGACGACGGTCAGCATGCACAAAGCCGCCACCAGCGAGAGCAGGTTGGTCGGGCTCCTGCCCTCCTTGCGCACCACCTGCAGGCCGTTGAGGAACAGGAAACACGTCAGTACGAGGATGCTCAGCGCCCCCAACACCAGCAGCGCCCACGCGACGGCCTGACCCGACGCCGAGCCGGACCTGACCAGTTGGGCGATCCAGGCCGCGAGAGCGCAGAGAATGGCGAGCCCCAGGACCACGGCGTTGCTGAACTTCCTGCGCTCGCGCACCACGCGCACACAGAAGACGAGGAAGAGGAGCGCAGCCGGGGCGTAGACCAACATCCGCACAGGGTAGGCGTCGTGCGCCCACGCCTCGGGCGGGAACCGGAGAGGTCCGCTGCAGTGATCTCAGTGATCAGGCCGTGCCCTTTTCGGGCGACGGGGAGTTGACCCCGGTATGAAGAAGCGAAGCGTACTGGCCGTTGCCTCTCTCGCCGCCGGGGCTGTCATCGCCGCGATCAGTCCGCCCCCGGGAGCGGACACGGCGGACACGAGGGAGCCCGCCCACGCCGCGGGGACGTTGGACGAAAGCGGCGACGCCGAGCCGTGGGCCGACAGCCCTCCGCCGACGCCCGGCGCCGGTGTCGGCGTGGTCGCCCCCGACATCTCCAGTACCCAGACGCTCTGAGGCGACGGAAGCGGGGCCGGGACGAACGCGTCCCGGCCCCGTCTGCCGTCACACGCCCCGGAAGAACACGTGGAGCACTTGCCCCACTCGGAGGAGCCACATGTCCCGCACCCGACAGGTCCGCAAGTACGCGGCCCGGCTCGCAGCCGTGCTGGCGCTGAGCCTGTCGGCCCTCCCGATGCTCGGCGGTACCGCCGCGGCGGGCGGCACCTGCTTCGCCACGCACGCCGATGCCCCGATCTACGCCGGGGACAACCCGTGGACCGAGATCGTCGGTTATCTCGACCCGGGAACCCCGGTGAACGGCACCCGCCAGGGTGTGGACGCCCTGTGGCAGGTCTCGCGCACCGACAACGGTCAGAAGCTCGGCTATATGCGGCCCGCCGACCTCAGGTGCGACGGCGGCTGAGGGCGGTTCAGGTTCAGACCGAAAGGCGCGGTGTCAGCGCCGATGCATGGTCTGCAACGCCTCGACCAGCACCCTCGGGTCGTGTCCACCCTTGTAGACGGGCGGGGGCTGCTTCTTGAGACCGAGCAACTGCGCGACGGCGGTCCAGGCGGTGCGCACCGAGTACTCGACCGTGAAGACCACATCGTCGGGCACTTCGGCGTACTGCCCGATGAAGGCGAGATTGGTGGAGCCCTCCGGCACGACCGGAGCCCGGTCACCCGCGCTGCGCACCAGGAACTGGCTGGTGATGTACGGCATCAGGGCGGGGAGCACGATCGAGTGGTCGAGGATCTGCGGGCCCTCCTCGAAGCGCAGGTGGTGCAGGACCTCGTCGAGGATCTCCCGGCCGGTGCATTCGCGCATCGGCTTGCGGACGAAGTCCCCCTCCTCGTCCGGGAACAGGGCGTAGCCCCACCAGACGTAGGTGTCCTCGGGCTGGTCATGGAAGTGGGGCTGGTGGTTGAGGACGATGGTCAGCAGCCACTTGGAGTCCTTGAAGGTGATCAGCCCGCCCTTCCCGGCCTCGCTGCCGCTGAACTTCTCCATCAGTTTGAAGAAGGTGGGGTCCTTGGTCGTCACCGTGAAGGATTCCCAAGTCGACTCGGGAATGGACGAGTTGAAGACCTCCGGCCTGCCGAGCCCCGACCGCTTGGCCGCGAGGGTCTCCCACAGGCGCCAGGCCCCGTCGGCTCCCGACGTGTCCAGAGCGGGCACCGTGTCGGTGGACCCGAGGGTCGATCCGGCCGTCATCGAGCCATTGGTGACCATGACGAGATCGTCGGGAGCGAGCGTGATCTCCTCGGTCCGGCCACCCCGCGTGCAGGTGAGTGCCTCGACGGTGAGGGCGTCGCCGTCGGCCAGGGTCAAGTCGGTGACGGTGGTGCCGAGTCGCACGGTCACACCCTGGTCGGTGAGCCACTTCAGCAGCGGGCGCACGATGGAGTCGTACTGGTTGAAGCGGGTCCGGTAGATCCCCGACATGGAGTCGAAGGTCTTGAAGAGGTGGACGAACCGGTTGAGGTAGCGGCGGAACTCGACAGCGCTGTGCCACGGCTCGAAGGCGAAGGTGGTGCACCACATCCACCAGAAGTTCGTACGGAAGAACTCCGGGCTGAAGCAGTCGGTGATGCGCTTGCCGTCGAGCAGCTTCTCGGGGGTGCCCACGCACTTGACAAGCTCGAGACGGTCACGCTCCGAGAAGCCCATCGAGTGCGAGTCGATCACCTTGCCCTCGGCGTCGACGAGCCGGGCGTGGTCGTCCCAGGCGAAGTCCTCGTGGAAGGCGAAGGTGTCCTCGGTCACCGACTTCGACGGATCGTCGAGAGAGGGGATCGAACCGAGCAGGTCGTAGGTGCACTCGAAGTGGATCTCGAACATCCGGCCGCCGCGCATCGTGTAGCCGGTCTCGGGTGATCCTGCGGCGTCCAGGCTGCCGCCCTCACGGTCCTGCTCCTCCAGCACAGTGATGTCGGTTCCCTTGAATCCGCCCTCGCGGATCAGGAACGCCGCCGCCGACAGGGAAGCGATTCCGCTGCCCACCAGATACGCCTTCGCCATGAACGCCTTCTTCCGACTTGTTTCCGTACACCGGGCCACCCGCGCCCCCAGCTTCAGGCGATGGATCGCCCCCTGCAGCAGGGGGCGCCCGAACGGGTTACCGCAGGAAGAGGGGGCCGGGGCGGGCCACCGGATGCGAATCGAGCCCCGCAGTGTGAGCCTGGTTGTGGGGGCGACACAGAGAGGCGGCTGCCCATGTCAGTCATGGACAAGCTCAAGCAGATGCTCAAGGGGCACGAGGACCAGGCCGGGAAGGGAATCGACAAGGCCGGAGACTTCGTCGACGAGAAGACCCAGGGCAAGTACTCCGGCCAGGTCGACACGGGCCAGGACAAGCTCAAGGACCAGCTCGGCAGGGACCAGGACCAGCCCCCGCAGTCGTAAGCGGCCTGCGTCTGTCAGTGCCCGCCGATAGTCTGGGTTCTTCCATCCGCGCTGTGGCTGCAGCGCTGCCGCCCCGCCCCCGTGATGCAGGGGCGGGGCCTTGGCTTTCAGGCCGTTTCCACCGCCTCGGCCGGACCACCGAAGTTCCAGGCGCCGACGTCGCGGTAGTGGATGGGTCCAGGACCGCGGCCGATGTTGCTGGCGACCAGGTGCAGACGCTCGGCCTGCCATGGGCGGCCGGTGAACCCGGTGAGCCCGGCGGCGGCTTCCACCGCGCACGAGGGGGTGTCCCGTCGGGCGCGGGCCAGCGTCAGATGCGGGCGGAACGGCCGATTCGTATGCGCGAGTCCGCAGTCGTCGACAACGGCACGCACCTCGGTGGCGAGCAGACGCAACGCTTCGAGGTCTCCGCCGATCCCGCTCCACAGCACCCGCTCGTCGAAGTGCCCGCCACCGCGCAGCGCCAGGGTAAGGGGGCCGTGGGCGGCCGCGAGGCGCGCGAGCGGCGTACGCAGAGGCCCAACTGCCGCGGCGGGGACCTCGCCGAGGAACGCCAGGGTGATGTGCCAGTCCTCGATCCGGTTCCACCGCATACGCGGATGCGCGTGGTAGGCGGGGCCGAGCGCCCGCGCCAGTTCCTGCTTGGCGTCATCGGGCGGGGCGAGAGCGATGAACACACGCACGGTCGCGGGCTGAATCTGTTCGTTCACAGAAGACTTCGTACCGCACCGAGGTGGTTCGGCAGCCGCCGCCCCCGCCACGGGTCACGACAGCTGCCGCTCCTGCGACGTGCGGCCTGAACTTCGACTCGGCGTAGTGCATGAGGTTGTCGAGCACGCTGTTCGCCTGCTCGGAGTCGCCCTCCTTGGCGTGGGCCCGGGCCAGTCGGCGCATCACCATGTTCAGCGTGATGTTGTCCACCAGCAGCGCACTCTTGTCCGGCGTCAGATACTTGAAGTCCCGCTCGGCGTTCAGTCCCTCGACCATGCGGGCGTAGAGGGAGAGCGGGTGCGCGTCGTTGCCGGTCTGGAGCAGGTCGGTCGTGTCCAGCTTGAGCTCCACGACGACCGGTTCACCGAACGCGAAGTTCTTCTTGCCGCGCAGGTCAAGGCACAGCCCGGAATCATCCACCACGGGCTGGTCGAACAGGTCCGGGTCGATGTCGGCGGCGCCCCTGCCGAAGGGCGGCGGCGGACCGGAGGCCGCGTACGTCATGTGAAGCGGGTGCCTGCTGTCGCCCGTGTCGGGCGCGTCGAGTATGGCCGGGAAGGACCGCGCGCCGACACTGTCGGACGCGCGGTTCGTGGCGTGGGGGACGTGGCTTGGAGATGTCAGGCCGGGTTCGGGCTGGGGTGTTGGGTCAGTGCGGTGCCGGCGGCGTCGAGGATGCTGTGGAAGCTGCGGGTGATCATGGGGCGTACGAGGTGCCGGGTGAGGAAGGCGCCGATGAGCGGGGCGCGCATTTCGGCGCGGGTGGTCCAGGTGACCAGGGTGCCGCCGTCGGTCTCGGTGAACGTCATGCGGCCGAGTTCGTGGCGAGAAGGCGGCACGCTGCGGTCGACGACGTATTCGGTGGCGTAGGGCGGGTCGTAGTGGGTGATGCGTTCGCTGAGCCAGCCGATCGCCCAGAGGTGGCTGCGCACCGCGCCGACGCCGTAGGGCGCGGAGTCGCCCTGACGGGTCAGGCGGCAGCGCAGCACCAGGGGCGAGCGCGTGTAGTTGGTGGTCGTGGTGAGCCAGGCGAACACGTCGTCGATGGGAGCGTCGATGGTGCGCTGGGCGGTCATGGTTTCCACGGCTGGTTTTCTCCTCTGTCGAGTGGGCGCACCGTTCGGGCGCGGTGCAGCTTGTCCGGGTTGCGCATGGCGTACAGGCCGGTGATCCGTCCGTCGTGGATCTCGAAGGCGAGCAGCCAGTCGAGTTCGCCGTCGGTGTGGCAGAGCGCCGCGGGCATGCCGTTGTAGGTGGCGTGCTCGACGCGGGTCGTGGCGGTGATGGTGGTGCGGGCCACGCCGAGGGTGAAGCGGGCGACGTCTTCGCGGCCGGTGATCGGGCGGCGGGCGGCGGATGCCTTGCCGCCGCCGTCGGAGATCTCCACGACATCGGGCGCCAGCAGGTCCATCAGTGCCTGGATCTCACCGGTCGTCGCCGCGAGGAGGAAACGTTGGACGATGGCTCGGGTGGCATCGGAGTCGGGCTCGAAGCGGCGTCGGCGTGCGTGGACGTGCTTGCGTGCGCGATGGGCGATCTGACGGACCGTGACCTCGGTCTTGCCGACCGAGGCGGCGATCTCGCCGTGGGTGTAACCGAACACGTCGTGCAGCACGAACACCGCGCGCTCGGTCGGGTTGAGGGTTTCCAGGACGAGCATCATGGCCATCGACACCGACTCGGCCAGGATCGCGTCGTCGTTCACGTCGGACGTGGTGCGGATCGGCTCGGGCAACCATGGGCCGACGTAGTCCTCGCGCCGTGCCTTGACCGTGCGCAGATGGTTGAGGGCCTGGCGGGTCACCACGCGGACCAGGTAGGCGCGCGGATGCTCGACCGTGCCCGGGTCGACCGCGCTCCAGCGCAGGTAGCTCTCCTGGAGTACGTCCTCGGCATCGGCGGCGCTGCCCAGCATCTCGTAGGCGATGGTGAACAGCAGCGGACGGTGCTCGGTGAAGGCGTCATCAGCCATGACCGACCCCGAATCGCCGGTTCGGGATGCGCGCTCCGGCGATCCGGTTCGCCGCCCGTAGGCGCACCTCGGCACAGCCCGCCCTGACCACCGACACGCGTCGGCATTGCGTCACCACATCCGGCTCCTTTCTTCGGACGCCCATCGAGACACCGCGCACCGGCGAACCGTGACAGCCCACCCCTGTGATCCACCTCACAAAGATCCAAACGCCGAACGCCGAGGAGCACCGAGTTCTGCGTATCTCTCGCCAGGGATGTGCCGCCCCCGCGCAGGCTCTGCTACGCAGGAACGGGCCTCGCGCGAAGCGCAGCCGGTGCGCCGCGGTGTGCCAAGGGGGAGTAGTCATGGCCGGTTCCGTACGTCGTGAGGGTTCGCGGGTGCCCGAGACCGACCCCAAGGTCGGGGTCGATGTCAGTACGCAATGGGCGGGGGACCCGCGGCATCGGCTGGTAGCGGTGGGGGACTCCCTGACGCAGGGATTTCAGAGCGGGGCAATCTTCAACACCTCTCTGTCGTACCCGGCGATCGTCGCGCACGAGCTGGGCTGTTTCCCGAGTTTCCGCTACCCCCTCTACGAAGGTCTTGGCGGGCTGCCCTTCAACCTCGAGCTGTTTCTGCGCGACCTGGAGGCCCGTTACGGACGGGCGGTGGACTGGTGGGAGGCGCCGCTGGCCCTGTTCCGGGCCCGCAGTGTGATGGACCGGGTGGAGGACTACTGGGAGCGGGGGCCAGGACTGAACGTGCCGTCGACCACGGCGATCATGCACAACCTCGCCGTGCTCGGGTGGGACTTGCGCGACGCGCTGTCGAAGTCGGCGGACGAGTGCCGCAAGCGGATCGACGTGCCGAAGGACGACCTGGTGAATCAGCTGGTGCAGAACGCCGGCGAGCGCGCCGCGCTGCGGGTGCTGCCCACCCGGCCTCGGGCGGCGGGGGCCCTGACGCAGTTGCGTGCGGCGGCCGAGCTCGGCAAGGACACCGAGGGTACGGGCGCGAAGCACGGCATCGAGACGCTGGTGGTGTTCCTGGGCGCGAACAACGCCCTGCGGGCGGTGACCGACCTGCGTGTGGTGTGGAGTGAGGACTCCGGCTTCGACAGCCTGGACGGCAAGGGGCACTTCACGGTGTGGCGGCCGAAGCACTTCACGTCCGAGTTGCGCAAAGTGGCCGCGGAGGTCTCTGAGATCAAGGCGCGCCACGTCATCTGGTGCACGGTTCCTCACGTGACGATCGCGCCGATAGCGCGTGGGGTGGCGGGCAAGACCCAGCCCGGCTCACGCTATTTCCCCTACTACACGCGCCCGTGGATCAGGGACCGGGACTTCGACGCGGGCAAAGATCCGAACATCACCGCGGAGCAGGCGCGGCAGGTGGACGAGGCGATCGACGCGTACAACGACGCGATCACCGAGACGGTCCGGGCGGCGCGGACCAAGGGCAGGGACTGGTACCTGCTGGAGACGTGCGGCCTGATGGACCGCCTGGCGTCGCGCCGGTATGCCGAGGACCCGCTGGCGCGTCCGGATTGGTGGCAGCCGTATCCGCTGCCGTCGTCGCTGCGGGCGCTGTCGCCGCCGCCGAACTCCCACTTCCTGGCAGGGAAGGACGGACGGCGCACCGACGGAGGTCTGTTCTCGCTGGACGGGGTGCATCCGACGACGGTCGGGTACGGGATCCTCGCCCAGGAGGTGATCAACGTGATGCGGCTTGCAGGTGTCCGGTTCTTCCGCCCGGACGGCAGCACCCCTCGTCAGGACCCGGTGCTCGTCGACTTCGACCGGCTGATCCGCCACGACACACTCGTCAACCGCCCGCCGGGGAATCTGGGCTCTGCCCTGGGCGTCCTCGGCTGGGCCGATGAGGCCATGGACCTGTTCCGGCGGGTGTTCTCCGTCCTCTGACGGGGTGTCTGGCCAGTGTTTGGCCGCCGGACGGGTGTGTGGTGTCGGGCTCAAGGGTGGTGACGGTTGGTCACATCGAGTGACCTGCCGTGGATGTCTCAACGTCAACCTTAGCTTTACCCTCAGCGGCAGCGGCAGCGGCAGCGGCATCGTCATCGACACCCGCGCCCGCCTCGGCTACACCGCCCCGATCGGCTCCACCGACCAGGACCGCATCCGGCACCTGACCGTCGCCGCTGAAGCCGGGCCCGTCGGCAGAACCGTGCCGGGTCCCCCCAGCGTCCTTTCCGAGAACTGTCCCCGGAACGTACAGAAGGCTCGTCCCCCCATGCCCACACAGCACGACCGCACGGTGCCACCGGCGAACGGGAGCCCGCAACGTGGCCTGGCCGCCACGACATTCGCCGTCCTGCGGCGGCACCGGAGGACTCTGGCAGGTGCGACGGCACGCCTCGTCGGCCTGTCCGGACTGGCCGGGCTGCTGATGACCGCCGCGATATTCGCGCTCGCCTGGCCCCTCTTCACCCGTATGCGGAACCAACGCATCTGGTACCACCACGTCGAGGACCCCTACCTGCACGACCACACCGACCTGGCACTGGTCGCCCTCTACACGCTCCCGCTCTTCCTGCTTCTCCTCGGCACCTGCAGCGCGGCCCTGCAGACTGTGTGCTCGCGGGCGGTCGCCGCGGGGTCTCGCGAGTCCTCGAAAGGGGGCTGGTCACGTGCCGTGGTCTCCGCACGGCTGCGACCGGTGCTCGCCGTGTACGCGTTGCGCGGCCTGATCGTCTGGCCCCTGCCGCTGCTCGTCGCAGCCGTCGCCAACAGCTTCACCGGCCTCCATCTCGACACCGACGAGCAAGTCCTGGAACGCGGATCGTGGCCCTACACGCTCGTCGAGGCCTCCCCTGCGGTGGCCGTGTTCGCCGCCGTGCTGCTGCGCCTCGCCCTGGCCCTCGCCCCGGCCGCCGCGGCCGATGGCCTCGGGCCCCGCGCGGCCCTGCGCCGTTCCTGGTCGCTGACGTGGACGCGCGCCGGAACGGTTCGCGTCCTCGCCCTTGCCCTGCCGCTGGCCGCGCTCACCGCCGGGGTGCTCCGCCTGGTGGTGCAGCTCGCGCTGCCGTTGCGGCCCCTCGTACGATCCCTCCTCGAACAGGCCACGGGTAATTTCTTCGCCGCGTACTACGCCGGCATCCTCGCCCCCGTCATCGTCGGCGTCCTGGTCACCGCGGCCGTGACCCTCCCCGTCACGTTCACGGTCTTCGCGGCTCTCCACGACCGGCTGCGGTCACCCCGTACCTGTTTCAGAGCATGATGAGTAGACGTGTCTTCGGCTTGAGCTTCCTGTTCACCGAACGACTCTGCACGTAAACCTCCAACTTGGGATTGTTCCCTGCCTTTACTGAGACAGTTCCCTGGATACCCGAACCGAACAGAAGGCTCCGCGCAGCGTCGCCCGTGTAGGCGCGGTCGGTGTCTTTCTCGACCACGATTACTTCCTTGTTGGGCTGGACCTGAGCCCGGACGCCCAACTGGTAGTAACACGAACCACGTTCGTACGCGACGCCCGGATGAGAATCGACGAAGGGGCGGATCTCGACTTCCTTGTCGACCTTCAGGAGCCGGTACTTGTCGGCTGGAATCGGTTCGAGATTCGCCCGCACCTCGTCGATCGATATGTCCTGACCGACGGCGAACAGGTTCTTCGTGCCGCGCACACCCTGTTCGCGGGCCCTCAGGAAGCTGGTGGCGGCGGCGCGCACAGTGCCTATGGCCTCCTCGACGCCCTCCTGGGAATCCGCGTCCCAGATGGCGATGTTCCCGGCCGGGAAGCCGTAGTTCTGGGCGGTCCGCTTGGCCAGCGAGTTCGGAACGAGGATCGCCGAAGTCCAATGGTCCGGAAGCCCGCCCATCTTCGCCGCGATCCTGTCGAGCCAGGGGCCGAGGATCGTCATGTCGCCGTCGTGCCGCCTGTCGCCGCCGGAGGCATTCTCCTCACCGTCCGTCACCACGATCTGGAGGAAGCTGTGCTCGCCGTATTCCTCCCATATGTGTCCCAGGTCGTCCAGGGACTTCAGCGAAGCTTCAATAAGTGCCGTGGCGCCATTGTTGACCCGGTAAAGACCGCGCATGGACGGAAGATGCTTCACGTCCATGTCCCACACCAGGTTCTCCACCCTGTGGTCAAAGGAGTAGAGGCTGATTCGCGTCTCGTGGCCGAGGCTGTCCGACTCGGCCTTCAAGCCCGCCACGAACTCGTCCACAACGCGCACGAGTTGATTCTGATGCGGACGCATGGAACCCGAACAGTCCACTACCAGCGCGACGTGATTCACCTTGTGCTGGATCCTGTTGGCAGACATGGTTCTGCTCCTTCTCCGAGGCTTCCCGAGTGATTTCACTCTATGGGGAGGCACTGACAACGCCGCTTTGATGCGGCATCACCTGCCATGGCCCGGCGCCGCGTTCGGCACGGCGTCTCCGGCGGGCTGGAGTGTTGGAGTACTGAAGTACTAGGGACGCTGCAGAGCTCCGTCAGGATGATCCAGTGCACCCCTCGCCGCCTCGGCGAACGCCGCGATTTCCCTCTTCACGAAGACCAACTGCCCGGCAAGGTCAGTCGGCAGGCCAGGGAAATCTGGCCTGCCCGGGAGCCCGCGCCGTCCCACCTCGTCCCATGTCAGCCGCATGATCTCAGGGTCGCCTTGTTGCAGTACGAGGGCTGACCAGTGGGAGAGCACGTCCAGCAACGCCTCGGCCCGCTCGCTCACCTCTGCGGGCCCTTCCAGGCGCACGATGCTGTAGCAGTCGTGGGTTTGCTTGAGCGCGGCCCCAACATCGCGCAGCTCAGCAGCAAACTCAGCCGCAGACTCAGGAGTGGGCGGCAGGCCTGCCTTGGCACCCACCTTGGCCAACGTGTCGTACCAGCCATTGACCGCCGTGAGATAGGCGGCAAACGCATCCCGGCGGACCTGGCGACGCCACTGGACGTGCTGTCCGCGATTCTGACTCCTGCCGGTCACCCTGGCGGCACGCACCGCTCCGGTAGCGCCCAACGCGGCGCCCACCACCGCAGCCGCAGCGCCGACAAGTGCCACACCCCCCGCATCCATGCCGATCATTCTGCCAGCCGTCGGCGAGCCCGCGCGGGCTTTCGTGATCAACCATGCTGCGAGCGGTTCACGCGAACTTCGGGGCTTCGGCCCGCTGTCCGTCTGGTAGTTGGCCGGTTCACAGCCGCCGGGCGCGCAGTACGCCGGTCAGCATCGGGAGAGTGAACTCGCCGCGGGCGGTCTCCGGCCGGCTCGCGAGGAAAGCGCGGATCCGGCCCAGCGTGGCCTCTTGTTGCTGCTCCGGCATGACCAGCACACCCGCGCGCGTCGCGATGGTCGAGACGAGAGAGTCGGCGGTGCGGCGCTGCCCGTGCGGGAACACCTCCTGCTCCGCCGAGCCGAACCGGGCGGCCACGCCGGCTCTTGGAAGGTGCATGTCCGCCGTCTCGGCGCGCCAGCTGGTGGGTGTGTCACGCGGGCCGATGGCTGCGCTCCCGCTGATCCGCGCGAGCCCGGCAACCCACTCGACCTGGTCGTCCATGACGTTCCACAGACCGGCCAGGATGCCGCCGGGTGTGAGGACCCTGGAGATCTCGGGTCCCGCGACGGCCATGTCGAACCAGTGCATGGCGTTGCCGGCCACCACGGCATCGACGGACGCGTCCGGCAGTGGAATCGCCTCGGCACTGCCCGACAGGGCACGGGCAGCGGGCAGCGAGCGGCGCAGTTCGGTCAGCATCGCCGGGTCGGGCTCGACTGCAATGACCTCGGCCCCCAGCGCGACCAGCGTGGCGGTCAGCTTGCCGGTTCCGGCGCCGAGGTCGAGCACACGCGGGCCGGGCGCGTGCTCGAGCGCCCATTGCACCGCGGCCTGCGCGTAGTTGGGACGGTGTTCGGCGTACGCGACTGCCGCTGCGCCGAACGACGAGGAATGAAGCGCCCGTTCACCCTGATCCATCCAACAACCCTATGGGTGCCGCCGACGGTCGGCCACCCCGCGCCGACCTGACGAGGGATCAGGAATGGTCAAGGCTAGAGCTGATCTCGCCACCAGGGGGTGTCGGGGGAGTGGGCACGGATGACTTTGGCTCGCTTCAGGATCGTGCGGTCGAGCTCCCGCACGAGCTGTCGTAGTTCTCGTGACGACTTCTTCGGCAGGGCATGCATGACCTCTTCGAGGTGATCGCGTGCGTAGCCGGGGTCGCACCCGCACTCAGGGATTCCGCACCGGGAGGACGTGAAGGGATCCGCCATCTGTCTCAGCGGACCATGGGCCAGAGTCGCCCAGTGCCTGAAGGCCTTGGCGGTGTCTCCGGGGCAGAAGCGCGCGAGTTCCAGTCGCCGGAGGGCGGCCACGCAGGAGCCCGAAAGACGGTTGATCGGCGGGTAGGCGTAGCGGAAGTAGTAGCGCGAGCGGGGAACGGGCAGCTCGCTCCGCACTGCGGACGGGCGCCTACGCGGCATTGCCCTTTCGGTTGTGATTCATGTCCGTAAGGTACCGCCCGCACGGTCGATGATCCAGAGCCTGCACGCTCCACCACCTTGCCGGGCCGGGCAAGGCGTCCGTCCGGCCGTTTCCGGCCCGGTCGCGGGGTTGCCCGAACGGCCAGGACGGCAGTCGCGCAGAGTACTCCGTATGACGACACCCGCAGAGCTGCTCCGCTCCTTCGCCCGCACCCGGGCCTCGCTCGACGGCGAGGAGGTCACGTACTGGTGGTCCGGAGACGTGTACTCCTGGGCCCCCGACGAGCCCTACCAGCGCGTCTTCGGTTTCGAAGGGATCAACGTCGCCCGCCTTGCGCGGGAGCCGGAAGGCGGCCCGGACTCCTACCAACTGCTCACCCGCGAAGCCGCCTTCTACCTGGACCCCGTCACGCGCGAGATCCTGGAAACCTGGCAGGACCTGCCGGTGGTGCACATCTGGAACGACCCGGCGAACCAGAAGTGGCGCCCCTTCCCGATACCGACGACCGACCTCGGCGGACAGGTCTGCTTCAGCCTGGAAATCCCGCTTGCCTACCCCTCGCCGCTGCCGGTGGCGCAGTACCCCCTCCATTCGGCCGGCGACACGTACAAGGCCCTGGAACTCTTCCAGTTCTTCGCCGACCGCGCCGACCTGGCAGGACCGGCGCCCAGCGTCCCGGCCACCATGTCGTGGACCCGGATGTCCCAGTGGCTCCCGTGGATGGCCCGCGGCCAGCGGCCCGGTGGCCTCACCTATCACTGCCGGGGTCGCAAGCTCGGCTCGTACGCCGAGGTCCCCGAGCGCACCCGTGCCTATATCGCCGACCACCACCCGGAGTTCGCCCAGGCCCCGGAGAAGTGGAGCGAGCCGAACGAGACCAGCTGGACGTACTTCCGCAAGCTCAACCCGCCGAAGTAGGCGGCGGGCGCCGAGCTTCCCTGTAGGTGACGTGATGTGACGTGACGCTGGTCGGTGGCCACAGCCATGATGGCGGGCATGACATTGTCGACGGCATTCACCAAGCTGTTCGGTGTGCGGCATCCGATCGCGCTGGCGCCGATGGGGGGTTCGGCCGGTGGTGATCTGGCGGCGGCCGTCTCGCGCGGCGGCGGGCTCGGGCTGCTGGGCTCAGGGAACGGCGACGCGGACTGGTTGGCCCGTGAGCTGCCCATCGTGAGCCGGGGCAACGGGCCCTGGGGTGTCGGCTTGTTGACCTGGGCGATCGATACCGGCTCGGTCGAGCGAGTATTGGAGCATGGCCCCAGAGCGGTGATGTTGTCTTTTGGGGACCCGAGCCCATTCGTCGAGCGCATCCGCCGGGCCGGCCCGGCACTGATCGTTCAGGTCACCGATCTGGAGGAGGCGCGGCAGGCGGTGGACCTGGGCGCCGACGTCATCGTGGCGCAGGGCACCGAAAGCGGTGGACACGGCGCCCGACAGGGGCGGTCCACCTTGCCGTTCGTGCCGATGGTGGTGGACCTGGCGGCACCTGTGCCGGTGCTCGCGGCCGGCGGGATCGCCGATGGGCGCGGCGTGGCCGCGGCCCTGGCCCTGGGGGCCTCGGGGGCCCTCATCGGCACCCGCTTCCAGGCCACGGCTGAGGCCCTGGTTCCCCCGTCGATCGCCACCGCGATCGTCGAGGGACGCGGACAGGACACCGAGCGCAACCGCGTCCTGGACATCGCCCGCGGCTCCCAGTGGCCCTCGCGGTACACCGCTCGCACCCTGGGCCATCGCTACCTCGACCAATGGCGAGGCAGGGAAGCCGAACTCGCCGCGGATCCCCAGGCCCAACGGGCGTATCAAGAAGACGTGGTACGAGGCGAGGTGACCCCGCTGCCGGTATGGGCGGGCGAGGCGGTCGACCTCATCACGGACCTGCCCCCCGCCGCCGATCTCGTGGCCGCCCTGGCCGAGCAGGCCGAAGACGCCCTGAAGCGGGCGGGACGACACTGACCGTGCACCCCGGCGGCCGGCAACGCCCTCCCCAGTGCGACCCTCAGGACGGGCGAAGCCGCCGGGGTGCAGGGTCGGCCGTCAGGCACGGCAACGCAGCATCTCCAGCGGGGGATTGGCGTGGAAGTCCGCCCAGTGGCCCGCACCGAACTCGCGCACGCCGGCTTCCGAAACCGTCAGCGGCACCCAGGTCAGGTCACTGAATCCGGCCGCCTGAAGGCACTTCTCGTAGACCTCGCGGCGCGGCAGGTTGGCGACGAACGAGACCGGTGCCGGGTCGAGCAGCGCCGTGATCTTCACCTGCGGTCCCGTCTCGCCTTCCTCGCCGGTGAGTTCGCTACGGAAGCCGTACTTGTCCGGGCCCGGCCCGTCGAATCGGAAGGCAGGCGACTGGTTGAGCACGAACAGCTCGCCGCCCGCCTTCATGTTCCGGTGGATGTTGCGGCACATGCGTTCCGTGGTGGCGATGTCCGGGGCGTAGCTGAGCATCTGGACGGCCAGAGCGATGTCGAAGCGCGCACCGAGCGGCCGCAGTTGGGCGACGTCACCGACCTCATAGCGCACACCCAGAGGATCGCGATCCTCCAACTGCCGTGCCACGGCGACCATCTCGCCGGAGATGTCGACACCGAGGGTGTCGGTGGCGCCGCGCCGCTTGAACTCCCTGCTGTAGAAGCCGGTGCCGGAGGCCAGGTCGAGGACCGACTTGCCGCGCACGTCGCCGACCATCGCCAGGAAGCTGGGCACTACCGCGAACTGCTCCAACGGCAGGGCCTTGAACCCCTCGTACGCCTCACCGATCTCGTCGTACTGCTGCGCGCTCATGGTGCTGTACTCCTTCGGTATGCCCTTGGCCGCGGCCCCGTCGCCGGGGCATGCCGCGGCTCTTGGTCGGCAGTCTCTACGGGCCACGGCGGACCTCCGCACTGGTAGAAGCTACGAAGATCCGGGCATCGTCCCGGCTCGACGCACAAGGCCGCGGCACCAACCGGTCCGCAACCGGTCCGCAACCGGTCCGCAACCGGTCTGTCTGTCCGACTGCGGCCGCCATCGCGACGTGTCGTCGCGCCGTCCGCGGGTACCTGCTCCGGCCAAGAGCCGAACGGCCAAGGAGGAGACATCGTGAGTGATCGGATACCGGCCTCCCCCGGCGAGGACAGCACGCCTGTTCCCAGGGACCCACCGGACCAGCAGGCGACGGACGAGCAGGACCCCTGGGACCTGGACGTGGGCAACGCCGACGAGGGCAGCCGCGACAGCGGCAAGGCGGCCGAGGTACCCGACAGGGGATCAAGCTCCCCTAGAGCATGCTGAGTGCCCGCATCGCATCGCGTTCGATGCGCGAGATCTCGTGGAGGACGGACCCGGCCTGCGCGAGGGTCTTCGCGTCGCTCGCGTCGCCGGATTCCCCTGCTGCCGCGATGAGTGCGGACACCTGTGTCCAGAGGGTGGCGGCTTCGGAGTACAGGCTGTGGCCCGTACGCAGGTGGCTGCTGTCGATCAGCTGGGCGGATTCGGCGAGGAAGTCCCGGTAGAGATTGCGGAACAGGGCGCCGCCGGTGCCGGCCCGCTCCATGAGGACGGCGGCCCGTGGCAGGTCCTCTCGCGGATTGTCGCTGCGCCGCAGCCACTTCGGTACTTGCTCGGCGGTCTTCTCGATGCCCCGGTGGCCCAGGTTCGCGATGGGCGGCTTCAGGAAGGCGTCGGCGCAGGTCTTGATGGCGGGGATGATCCGGTCCTGCGGTGACGTCAGGCCGCTGGGTGCCGTGATGGTGAAGGAGCGGTGCCTGGCGGTCATGGGGCCGCGCTCGGCCCTGGCCCTGGCCAGGCCGGTGAGGCTGGTCGAGACGGCTCCGCCCTGCGGCTCGGTGTCCACCAGGTAGGCGTCGTGTTCGTCGTAGCCGTACATGGCCACGACGTGTCCGCCGAAGTGCACCTTGGTGCTGAAGTAGTCCAGGTGATAGCTGTCGAGCTGAAGGCCGACCGGCCGACCGGCGTCGATGGGTGCCTTGACGTTCTGCCATGCCTTGCGCGGGGAGGTGGTTTCCCCGATCAGCAGCTCGAGCCCGAGTGCGGCGGCCAGGTTCCTGGTGAGCTCGAACGGCTTGACCCGGCCTCCAAGGAAGGGGAAGCCCATGCCTTTGCTGTCCCAGTAGATGAAGGACAGCCCGGAGCCGAGCCCGAACAGCATGGGCTCGGACAGGTCGAGCCCCTCATGCCGCAACAGCACGCCAAGCGCCGTCGTCTCGCAGTGCTGCCTACCGCGGACATCGATGTCCTTCACCATGGCCATGCCGCTCATTCTCCTCCCTCACCAAACGGCAGCGTCGGAAGAGGGCGTGCCGGTCCACCAGGCTCAGCGCCAGCAAAAGATAAGCGGGTGTGCCGCCGAAGGGAACATCGGCGGCACACCCGCTCAGACCGTGTGGAACCAGCTGGCTCTTACGGTGCGGTACGCCTGGTCAGCTGTTGACGCAGGTGTTGCCGAAGGCCGGGTTGAGCAGGCCGATGATGTCGACGGTGTTGCCGCACACGTTGACCGGGATGTGAAGCGGGACCTGGACCTGGTTGCCCGAGATCACGCCCGGCGAGCCCACGGCAGCACCCTGGGCACCGGCGTCAGCGGACGCGAGACCGGCAGCGCCCATCACGAGACCACCAGTGGCCAGCGCCACGCTCATCGTCTTCTTCATGGCAGACATACTTCTTTCTCTCTGGGTTCAATCAGCTGAAAGGCGCCAAGCCAGCCTCAACACGACAGCACGCGGCCGGAGCACCCCGCTCTTTGGCGCCTGAGCTGGTCAACGCCCGTGCCGGGCTCCGGACACGCTGGTTCCCCCGAATGCCGAATCGGGCGGGGGCGTCCCGTCCGCCATGGCAGTCCCGCCGACCGGCACCGCGTCGGCGGGATGTCGGTCGTCCGGCGGGGCTGTCGGTGATCCACCGGCGATGTGTCGGTGGCCGCTGGAACAGTGAGTGTCGAGTTGGTCGGCGAAGCAGCCCCGGCCGCCCTCAACAGCAAGGAGCCCCGTCGCCATGTCGTCCACGCCCTCCACCAACCTGCCCTGGGACGTCCGACGGCTGCCGCGTGCCGATGACGCGGTCTTTCTGGTCACCGGCGGCAACGCAGGCATCGGGTACTTCGTCGCGGAGCAGCTGTCGGCGACCGGAGCGACCGTCGTACTCGGCAGCCGGAATCCCGGGAAGGCCGAGGTCGCCATGGCCTCGATCCGTGAGCGTGTCGCCGGCGCACGGGTGCGGGCCATACGGCTGGACCTCGCCGACCTCTCGTCACTCGCATCAGCGGTGGAAGCACTGGAGGTGGAACGCCTCGACGCCGTGGTCCACAACGCCGGTGTCGCGCTTGACGACCCGCCGCGCACGGAGACCGGCGACGGCCACGAGCTCATGTTCGGCACGAACCACCTCGGGCACTTCGCGTTGACCCATTGGCTGATGCCGCTGCTGTCGGCTGCGCCGACGGCCCGCATCGTGACCATGGGCAGCTTCGCGGCGAAGTCCGAGCGGCTCGACCTGGACGACCTGCAGTCCCGGAAGGACTACCGGCCCAAGCGCACTTACGGACGTTCCAAGTTGGCGCAGATGTACTTCGGCGTCGAACTCGACCGCCGCCTGCGCGCTGTCGACAGCACGGTGGCGAGCGTGGTGGCCCATCCCGGCGGCGGGCTGGACTCCCTCACACCGTCACGGCCGCCGGTCCATGCGCGCACTGCCGGCGCACGGCTGAGGGCGGCGCCCGCGGCGCTCCTGCTCCAGGGCAAGCACGCGGGCGCGTGGCCCGCGGTCCGGGCGGTGCTCGACCCTGCCGTGCGTGGAGGCCAGGTGTGGGGACCGCGCGTCTTCGGCCTGCGCGGCGAGCCCCGACGCGTACCGGTGTGGGACCACCTCGCCGACACCTACGTCGCGGCGCGGCTGTGGGACGCCAGCCGTGACCTGACCGGCGTCGACATCGGCACCCTTCCCGGATAGCACGGCCGTCACATCCACAGCACGCCGTCGTCCTCGTGCTCGCGCACACGGAAGGCAATCATCTGCCGCAGCAGGTCGCCGGGCACCGGTTGGCCGTACGGGAGCTTGACCGAGCCCTTGCCGGTGGCGAAGTCGGCGAGGGCGGCGTCGAACGCCTCGCGGGTGCTGGGGGTGAACGCGACGTTCGCGTGCTTCGCGTGGCCGCTGACCATGAACAGGATCGTCCCGGACGGGTGAACCCACGCGGGATGGCCCCACTTGATCGCCTCGCTCGCCGCGGGTACCGCATCGAGGGCCAGCGCCCGTACCTGCTCAAGCACCTCGCGGCCCTGCCCCGCGAAGCCCTCGATGTACTCATCGATCGTCTGCGGCTTTCCCATGCTGCCAGTGTGGCACTGCCCACCCTTCTTGGCTTCGGACGGAGCCCCGTTCGTCAGCTCAGCCGAACCGCAGGATGCGCGGGGCGAAGGTGCCTTCGGGACCGTCGGCGCGGCCGACCGACCACACCGTCTCCGTGCCCGGCACCGGCGCCAGCCGCAGCGCCGAGGATTCGCCCTCGCCGGCCACCGCCGGTTCGCTGTGCCCGGTGAACGACTGGCCGTTCCAGGCAAGGAAATCCGGTCCGGGGACGAACGGCGGCCAGCTGCCCGGCGGGCCGTACTTCTGCGAGCGGGCCACCGCGACCCAGCCGAGCTCGCCGGACGCGGTGGGCGCCAGTGAGCTGATCGAGCCGAAGTCGGTGGGCACGGTGACGCGGTTCCATGCCTGCCCGTCGAAGCGGACCAGCAGGGGCGGAATCGGCTTGCCGACCGGGCCGCCGACGAATCCGGCCGTGCCGCCCGCCCACACCTCCGTCGGTGAGACCGCGAGCACACTGCTCACGGCCGACCGCGGGAATCCGTCCACGATCGTCTGCTGCCACGCCTGCCCGTCCCAATGCGAGACGGCCGCACCGGAGTTGGTGTCGCCCGCGGCCCAGACGTCGTCGGATGCCAGGATGTGCAGGCCGTACACGGCTCCCGGCGGCACCGGTACGTCCCGCCAGCCGCTCCCGTCCCGGCGCAGCAACACCTGCGCACCGTCCCGCGAACCGATCAGCCAGGTCTCACCGCCGCCGGCGACGACTTTGGTCAGTACGACACCGCGCGGTGGCCTGCTCTCGTTCCAGACCTTGCCGTCGTGGCGGAGGAGGCGGGCGCCGCCCGTCGAGTCGCGGCCGACGGCCCAGACCGCGTTCGGTGAGGTCGCGGCGACGGACAGCAGCACTCCCTGCCAGCGGACGCCGGGCAGGTTCTGGCGCTGCCACGCCGTGCCGTCCCAGCGCAGCATCAGCGGGAAGCCCGGCGCCTCGCGGCCGACGGCGTCGGAACCCACCGCCCACGCACGGTCGGGCCCGAACGCCACGGCCTCGTTCAGCCCGGCCTGTGGGCGTACCTGTGCCGGGACCGGAACGTGTTGCCAGGACCGGGTCTCCGCCGCGGCCGATGCCATGACGGCCATGAAGGCCATGGCGAAAGCGAGGGCAGTGACGAGAAGTCTCCGTGCCATGGTCAGCCTCCCAGCCGCTCGCTCATCAGGTTTGGTTTCGAGCCGTAGATCTCGACGGTCCCGAAGGACAGCAGTGAGGACCCGGCCTTCGTCAGCGCACGCGGTTTGACGTCGATCGCGTTCGTGCGCTCAGGGCCGTAGGCGAAGGTGGTGCGGCGGCCGTCCACCCGTGCGTACTTCGACTGGAACGCGCGGTCGCTGCGCACCGGCAGCCACAGCGCGCCGTCCGCGCCGCGCACCATGGCCTCCGTGTAGGTGTCGCCCAGCGGTGGGTAAGTGGTGTGCCAGGCGCGCCCGTTCCAGGTCATCAGGTAGGTGCGGGCCACGCCGTCGGTGTACTGGCTGCCGCCGATCGTGACCCGGCCGGATGGTTCGAGCAGGGTCGTGTGCACGTTGCTGTTCGGCGGCAGCGGCACCTTCGCGTCCCGCCACGCCGTGCCGTCCCAGCGGAGGATGGCGGTCCCGGTGGTGGTGTCCGCCCAGGCCCAGGCGTCGGTAGCAGTACGCGCGGTGATCCCCATCAGGTACAGCACTCCGTCCGGGGCGGCCTGCGTGGTCCAGCCGGAACCGTCGTAGTGCAACACCTTCAGCCCGGTGTCGTCCTCACCGACCACCCACGCGGCACCTGGTACGGCGGTGAAGTCCTGGTAGGTCCACAGGGTCTGCGGCAGCGGGACGGCGCTCCACCCTCCCGCCGACCGGCGCAGGATCTCTCCCGCCCCTTCGCGGTTGTGGAAGATCCACACCTCCTTGCCGACGAACTGCACCTTGCCGAGCCAGCCCAGTTCGCCGGCGCCGGGGAAGGTCGTGTCCCGGCTCCACGCCGTGCCGTCCCACCGGTACAACATCGGCCGCAGTCCATCGGCGGCGTGTTCGTACCCGGTCGCCCACGCCTCGCCCGGCCCGCGGGCGGCGAGATCGGACACCGTCACGGGAGGGGCCGCCGCAGGCACCGGCAGCGCCGACCAACTCGGCTGCACAGCCGCGGTGGGCGTCACAGCCGCGGCCGGCGACACGACCGCGGCACACGCGAGCACAAGGCAGAAAATGACCGCACGGAGACCGTTCACGAGACCCCCAAGAGCGCGAAGGTCGCACAGGCTATGGGCGTTCACCCACCCGTGAACAGACGGCATCCGGCCGATCACAGGCCACTCTGGATGCCCGTTCTTTCACATGTAGATGCCGGAGACACGGACTGACGGCCCGTGATCTAATCGCTGCGGCCATCGCGAGAAGGGCGGGGCGTGTCTACACGTGATGCGCGCAAAGACGCGACAGCGGCAGCGGACGGGACGGAACAGGACCCTCCTGGTTTATGGGCCAACCCCAACTACCGGATATTTCTGGCCATCCAGACCCTGTCTGCCCTCGGTGACTCCTTCTCGTACGTGGCGATCCCACTCCTCGTTCTGCACAGCACCGGTTCGGTCGTGCAGATGGGCCTCGTCACAGGTCTGACCGGCGTCGCCTCAATCGTCACCGGGTTGTTCGCCGGTGTGATCGTCGACCGTGTGGACCGCCGTCGACTTCTCATGGTGGCTGACGGGGCACGTTGCCTGCTCTTCGCTCTCATCCCGCTGGCCTGGCTCTTCGCTACGCCGATGTGGCTGGTCTACGTGGTCGTCCCGGCCGCCGGCGTCTTCATGATGCTGTTCAATGTGGCTTACGTGACGGTTGTTCCCGCCATTGTCGCGCGCAGCCAGATCACCAGAGCCAACGGCCATCTGTTCGGTACCTACGCGGCCGCCAGTGCCGGCGGTCCGGCACTGGCAGGCTTCATCGCCTCCGCCGTCGGCCCCGCCGCGGCCATCGGCGTCGATGCTGCCACCTTCGCCTTCTCGGCCATCGGCATTCTCTTCGTGAAGATCCGTCCTGACCGGCAGGCCGACACTCCTGATGCGGCCGAACGCGCCGGTGTGCGACGGGAATTCCTGGCCGGCATACGGTTCTTGTGGGCCCATCCGGTGCTGCGCCCCCTGACCGTGCTGCTCTCGCTGCTGACCTTCCTCACGTACGGGCTGACTGACCTCCTCATCTTCCGGGTCAAGGAGGACCTCGGACACCCGGACAGCACCGTCGGCTACGTCCTGACCGCCGGGACGCTCGGCACATGTCTGGCGTCCTTCGCTGTCGCGCGTGTCCGCGAACGCCTCGGGTTCGGCACCAGCTGGATCGGGGCCTTCGTCCTGGGCGGTACCGCTGTGCTGTGCCTGGGACTGTCGGAGAGCGTCCTGGTGGTCGGTGCGCTCGCCGCCGCGATGCTGTTCTTCTGCACCAGCATCGCGGGAACCTGCTCCATGTCGCTGCGCCAGGAGGTGACCCCCAGCCATCTCCTGGGGCGGGTCACCGCTGCGTTCTGGACGACGCATTCGGCACTCGGCCCGCTGGGGGCCGCCGCTGTCACGACTGCGGCGGCCGGGGTCGGTGTTACCGCTACGTGCCTGGGCATCGGCGTCAGCGTGGTGTGCATCGCCCTGGCCGGAACACTGACCGGAATCGCGCGGAGTCGTCCTGGACGCCCGGCGGAACAGGAAGTGTGATTCCGGTTCAGGGCGGCCACACGGTTGGTCCTTTGGAACGTGGGCTGACGGTCACTGCCCTTTCGTGCTGCCCCAGCCCTACGCGGTTCGGTATGCCCGGAGAAACGTCCGCACTCCCTCGACGACGAGTGGCCGGACGCGGGTGTCCTCCGCGGCATTCGCGGAACCGAGCCTGTCCAGCGCGACGCCGAAGGTCAGCGCGATGAACTGGTCGGCCGCGAGCCGGGGGTCGGGGACGTCGAGCAGACCGGCCGCGGCGAAGGCGGCGAACCGCTCGGCAATCGCCTCGTCGGGGGTGTCGGCCATGGAGTTGTAGCCCCGATGCGGAAGGTGGCCGGATTCCGCCCGGACCAGCCGTTGCAGCGTTGCGTACTCCGCCGAGCCGAGCATGTCGGTCGAGATGCGCATCGAGAACGTGACCAGAGCGTCTTCGAGGTCGGCGCCCTCCGTGCGGTCGCTGAGGGTGTCGTCCAGGGTGCGCCGGATCGTGGTGATCATTGACTGGCCGACGGCGTCGACGACTGCTTGCAGCAGCGTCTTCTTGTCGCCGAAGTAGTCATAGACCGTCCGCTTGGACACCTCGGCGCGGGCGGCGACAGCGTCGACGCTTGACCGGTCGAAGCCGTCGGCGAGGAACAGTTCCCGGGCGGCCGAGAGGATGGCGGCCCGCTTCGGCGTGGACCCCTCGCGCAGTGTCTTCGTGGTCGGCATGGGCACATCTTAACTGTCCTACACTGCACGGTGTAGTGTAATGCTGTGCATGCGACAACTCGGTTGCCGCTTCCCCGAGTTCACCCCGCCGGACGACCTCGGACCTGTCCACCAAGCACACCGCGCCCCCCGGGCCGACTCCTGACTCGCCCGGCAACGACGGAAAGGACGTCCATGACCGCAACTCTGGCTCCCCCGGTCCGCATCGGGAAACCCGCTGTCTGGGCCCTCGGCCTGCTGGCAGTCTCCACCGGTGCCCTGGAGTCGGTGGTGGCGCCGACGCTCCCGCTCCTGCAACGCGAGCTGGACATGAGCCGCGCCGAAGGGGGATTACTCAGCATCGTGCTCGCCATCACCGGCGCGCTCATCACGCCGGTCGCAGGCAAGTTCGGCGACCGCTACGGCGGAAAACGGGTCCTGATCCGGCTGATGGCGGTGGTGTCGGCCGGTGGCCTGGTGTCAGCGCTGGCGCCGAACCTGCCCGTGCTGCTGCTCGGCCAGGTACTGCAGGGGGCGATGGTGGGCGCGCTGCCCCTGTCGTTCATCCTGGTGCGCGAACACCTCCCCGATGGAGATTCGAAGGTGGCCATCGGGGTGGTCAGCGGGTTGTTCGTGGGTGGCGGGATGGCGGGAATGCTGTCGGCCGGGCCCGTGGCCGAAGGGCTGTCCCGGCACTGGATGTTCGCGTTGCCGACGATCGCGGTCATCGGGGCCACTGTGTCGGTGAACAGGCTGATGCCGGATGACACGCCGCGCCGGTCGGACGACGCCGGCGTCGACTGGCTCGGCCTGGGTCTCTTGAGCGGGACGCTGGTCACGCTCATGCTCGTGCTGGCGCTTGCGCCCGACATCGCATCGCAGCCACTCGTGCTCGGCGCCCTCATCGTGCTTCTGGCCGCCTTCGTGACCGGATGGATAGCCGTCGAGCGTCGTGCGGCCTCGCCGATGATCGATCTGCGCATGCTGGCGCGGCCCGCGATATGGAAGTCGTGTGTGCTGACGTTCGTGATCTGCCTCGGTACCGCGATGGCGGTCTATCTCGTCCCGCAGTTGTTCGATGTGTCCGCCGACGGGTACGGCTTCGGGGCCAGCGCCACCGAGATCGGCTTCTACCTGCTGCCCGGCACCGTGGCCGCGACGCTGGCCGGGCCGATCAGCGGGATCGGGGCGCGGCGTTTCGGTTCGCGTGCCATGGCCACCGCCGGGATCGTCATCATGGCCGCCGCCCTGATCTCCCTGGCAGCCGTGCACACCGAGGTCTGGCACCTCGTCATCGGCAAGATGATGATCGCGCTCGCCAACGGCCTGTGCGTCACGGCGATGGTGACAAGCACCGCCACATCCGTCGATCAAGGTGACACCGGCATCGCCACCAGCCTGGTCCTCGTGACCCGCGTGCTCGGCATGGCCGTGGGTTCGCAGATGGGTGCTGCCCTCCTCGGCGCCGGGACCCCTTCCGGGTCGAACGTCCCAGCCGAATCAGCCTTCGTGACCGGGTTCGTCATAGCCGGCGTCGTCACCGCGCTGGCCCTGCTTGTCGCCCGCACCATGAGCAAAGGAGTCAAGGAATGACCCACACCGATCAGTTGAGGGGCATCCGTACCAAGCCGAGGCGCGAGGTCCTCATATCCGGGGCCAGCATCGCGGGGCCCGCCCTCGCGTTCTGGCTGAACCGCCACGGATTCGCGGTCACGGTGGTCGAGAAGGCGGGCACACTTCGTGACGGTGGTTACCCCATTGACGTGCGTGGCACCGCACTTGAGGTCGTCCGGAGGATGGGAATCCTGCCGCGACTGCGGGACGCGCACATCGACCTGCGCCGGCTGACCTTCCTCGACGGGGACGGCAGCGAGGTGGCCTCGGTCAACCCGCACACCGTCACCGGCGGTGTCGCGGGACAGGATCTCGAGGTGCGGCGCGGGGATCTGACCAACGCTCTCCACACGGCGGTCCGTGATGACGTGGAGTTCTTGTTCAACGACTCCATCGACACCCTCGACCAGTCCGGCCACGGGGTCGACGTCACCTTCCGCGGGGGCAGCAGGCGTACGTTCGACATGGTGTTCGGCGCGGACGGTCTGCACTCACGCACCCGCGAGTTCCTGTTCGGCCCCGAAGAGCAGTTCCACCGGTATCTCGGCTACTGCTTCGCCGGGTTCACCATGCGCAACACTTTCGGGCTCTCCCACGAGCTCATGATGTGGAACACCCCGGGCAGGGCCGCGGCACTGTACGCCGTGGGGGACAACGACGACGTGCACGCCTTCTTGAACTTCGCCCACCCTGAACCGCCGTTCGACGCGTTCAGGAGCCCGGACGCCCAACGGGACCTGGTCGCCGCGGTCTTCGCCGACGCGGGATGGGAGGTCCCGGGCATGCTTGCCGCCATGCACGACGCGGACGACCTGTTCTTCGACGGGGTCAGCCAGATCCGCATGCCCCGCTGGTCCAGCGGCAGGGTGGCGCTGGTGGGCGACGCCGCGTACGCACCCTCGTTCCTTACCGGACAGGGCTCCAGCCTTGCGCTCGTCGGCGCGTACATGCTCGCCGACTCCTTGGCCGAACGGGACCACGCCGCGGGCTTCGCTGCCTACGACCGCCGTACCCGTGAGTTTGTGACCGTGAACCAGGAGCAGGTCGGCGAGGGCGATGCCACCCTCTTCCCGACCACCTCGCGGGCCCTGGAGCAGCGCAACGACATGCTGCGCAATCTCAGCGCCATGCCCTCCGCGGAGGGACGACCGGCCCATTCGGCCCTCACCCTGCCCGCATAGTGGTGTTCGAGTCCAACGCTCGACAGGCTCGGGGCGTAGAGGAAATGGGCTCGGTGAGTCCTCTCCCTGCGCCTGCCTCAAGAGGAAACTGAAGGTGGGCAGTTCCGGTCGCGCTGAGCTCCCCTACGCGACCGGACCCGCCTCAACCGTGGGACCGGTACGCGGGAACGCCGGTGCCCCGGGAGTACAGGACCGGTGGCATCGGCTGCGAGAACCAGGCGGTGCGATGCCACCGGTTCACTGGCATGGCTGCCCAGGACCGCGGCGCCGACACCGGTTGAAGCGGCACAGTTTTCGACAGGATCAGCCAAGTCGAACAGTGCTGATAGGAAGTCAGTTGCGGTCGCCTCAGCGCTTGTTGTGCTTCCGCGCGTGCTCCTACGCTCGCCTTCGTGCCGCCTCACGTCATCCAACGCCGCATCACGGAGAGCAGCTCCTCGGATTCGACTGGTTTGGTCACGTAGCCGGAAGCACCGGACTCCAGGGCCCTCTCGCGGTCGTACTTCATGGCCTTGGCGGTGAGCGCGATGATGGGGAGATCCGAGAACCGCGGCATCTTGCGGATGGCTGCGGTCGTTTCGTAACCGTCCATTTCCGGCATCATGGTGTCCATCAGTACGAGCGCCACATCATCGCCGGACTGCTCGAGGACTTCGATGCATTCCCGGCCGTTCTCGGCATACAGCACCACCAGCCCGCGGTTCTCGAACAGGACGGTGAGCGCGAACACATTGCGGATGTCGTCGTCGGCAATCAGCACACGTTCGCCGTGGAACGTGACCGGAGCGTCGGGGGAGAGGCTGCCGTCGGCGCTGGGGGACGGAGACCGGGCCGCCTCGATGCCTGCTGGGGGAGCAGGAGGCATGGCAGGCGCGGCGGCAGTGTGTGGCTGATGGAGCGGGAGGTAGAGCGTGAAGGTGGATCCGTGCCCAGGTTCGCTGCTTACGTGGATCTCGCCGCCGAGCAGTCGGGCGATCTCCCGGCTGATGGAGAGCCCAAGTCCGGTGCCGCCGTATTTGCGGCTTGTGGTGCCGTCCGCCTGCTTGAACGCCTCGAAGATCACCGGCATCTTGTCGGCCGCGATGCCGATGCCCGTGTCCGTGATCGAGAAGGCGATCAACTCGGAGTCCGCGCCCTGCAGTGAGCCTGAATCGCGCAGTTGCTCACGAATCACCATCGGCACCCGGGAGCCGGCGAACCCGATGGTCAGCTCAATGCTGCCGGAGTCGGTGAACTTGACCGCGTTGGACAGCAGATTGCGCAGCACCTGGAGCAGGCGTTGCTCATCAGTGGGCAACGTGGCGGGGAGGTCAGGAGATACGCGGATGGCGAGATGGAGACCTTTCTCCGTCGTCAGGGGACGGAACGTGGCCTCCACGTGGTCCATCAGCTGTGGCAGGACCACTTGGGTCGACGACACTTCCATCTTGCCCGCCTCGACCTTGGAGAGGTCAAGGATGTCGTTGATCAATTGGAGCAGATCCGATCCCGCGCCGTGAATGGTCTCGGCGAATTCGACCTGCTTCGGCGAGAGATTGGCCTCCGAATTGCTGGCGAGCAACTTGGCCAGGATCAGCAGGGATTGGAGCGGCGTGCGCAACTCGTGCGACATGTTCGCCAGGAACTCTGATTTGTAGCGCATGGAGTGCGCGAGTTGCTCGTTGCGCTCCTCGAGGACCTGCCGGGCCTCCTCGATCTCGATGTTCTTGACCTTGAGTTCGGCGTGGGAGGCTTGCAGGGCCTGCTGGTGGCTTTCGAGCTGCGCCGACCGTGTGCGGAGCTGCTCGGTCAACTCCTGTGACTGGCTGAGTAGTTGCTGGGTCTGCTGGTGCTTGAGTATCTCGGCGCTGCTGTGCTCGATCAGGTCGGCGACCTCGGAGGGGATATCGGGTCTGCGTTCGGCCAGCCAGTGCTGTGCCTCTGCCACGCGGGTCGCGGACAGCAGGTCCTTGTCCTTGCCTTGGGCCCGCTCCTCCACGAGCGTCAGCCATTGCTGGAAGTCGGCGTCCTCCTCCACCCAGGTGGCCAGACGACTCCACTCCCGGATCAGCGCTTCGTGCGCGATTTCGGCTGTGTCGGGGCCTTCCGGGCCCAGGATGACCAAACGGCGTTCAGGGTCGGCGAGCAACTGGGCGATCGACCAGTCGCTGTCCAGATGGGACCGGCGGGCCGTGACACGCACTGCGCTGGTGGCGCCGCCGCGGGCTCGGACCATCGTGAGGAGGGCACGTCTGATCCGGGGTTCGTCGAGGCCCAGTTGCTCGGAGAGCCAGATGTACACCTTCTCCGCATGCTGGTTCAGGGCCCCGGAGACGCCCCCCAGTCCGTGGTAACTGTCGAAGCTGATCCGACGGTTGTGCTGCATCGGCCACAACTCGGTCAGGGTGAATTCGAGCAGGGGGAGGCTGCCGGCAGCCTTACTGGCCTCGCAGGCGATCTTCTCGGCCAGGCCGGGAGTGAAAGCGACCCCGGCCAGTTGGGCCGGTTCCACGATCACGCGGGTCAAGGCGGCTTCGTCCAGTGGCGAGACATTCAGCTGACGGTCCTGCAGCCGCGGCCCCACATCAGGCAGTTCCAGGAGCTCGGGAAGGAAGTCCGAACGCAGGGTGCACACCAGTCGCACATGCGGGTCCTGGGCCGCGTCCGGGGGCGGCAGCAACTGCTGCAAATACTCCAGCGGTTTCTCGCTGTCCGACCCGCCGCTGAGGATCTCCTCGAATTGGTCACCCATCAGTGCGAGCCGTTGGCCGGTGAGCACCGCGACCCGTGATGCCACGGGCCAGAATCCCTCCTCCCGTACCGCTCGGGCTCGGTTGTCCAGCTGTTCGAGTGAGTGATCCCCACCGGGGTGTTCCAGGTCGAGCAGTGCGCGCGCGACCGACTCGTACGGCGTCACACCCGGGCGGAAGGACGCGACGTTCCATCCGTCGGTGGCGAGAGCGGGCTGCAGGCCGGCGGCGACGAGCGAGGACTTCCCGACCCCCGATGGGCCGGTGACCATGACGAAGGGCTGGGCCTTCACCATGTCGCGCAGCCGCTCGACCTCGCGTTCCCGGCCGACGAACACCCCGGACTGCGCGTCCGCGGCGGTGAAGGCCTGCAGACCGCGGTACGGACAGGGCGGCAGCACCGTGCGTCCAAGGGCTTCCGGCCAGGCGGCGGCGACTTCGGACAGCGGCACTGCGTACGCGTCCTGAGCCGCGCCGCCACGACTCGCGATGGCGAGCATGCCCACTACGGAGTCGCCCCACCGGTCGGTGGCGACGACCGGCGCTCCGCTGTACCCGGGTTGCGCCCGCAGAGCCGACTCCGCCGCGGAGTCCAGCTGGATCAGACCGCCGCCGACGGCGCCCCGGAGCACGCAGGTGCTCCAGGCCCCGTTGGCCTTCCGGTCCGGCGCACCGGCGTATCCGAACACCGACACCGCCGCGTCACTCGCCAGACCGACCCGGGCGTCCACCAGCCGGGCCGGACCTGCGCCGACCGGCAGGGTGTCACCACCCACCAGGATCAGGCCCGCGACGTCGCGCCCTGGACGCCCGGCGCCGGCCGGCGGATCCCAGGCGGCGATTCGGCAGTGCCGCAGAGGTGCGCCCTCGGCATCGCCAAGCAGCACGAACTCCACCTGAACGCGCGCCGCGTCCGAGGGGCGCTCGCGAACACCCTTGTCCCGCCCGAGCGCGGCGTTGATCACGTGGGCACAGGTGACGATGTGCTTCTCGCCGACGACGAATCCGACCCCGATGGGCGATTCCGATGTGGCGACCCGGATCTTGACGATGAGTCCCTCGCGCTGGGCATGCACGGGAATCAGCTGCTCTTCCAGACCATCCGGACGGCGAAGTTCACCTCTGCTGTTCCCTTGGCGATGATCACCCCGGTCTCGCCGCCCATCTTGAGGCCGAACTGGATCTCCGTCTCGTCGGGCTTCAACTCCCTGATGGTCTCCGCGACTTGTGCCAGAGCCGGCCTGACGCCGTCCAGGGCTTCCTGGAGCGTTGTCTGCGCCCTGCCCACCACGCCGTCTCCGGCCGCCAGTCCCAGGTCCGTGCCCAACTGTTCGGCGTCCACCTCGAATACGGCCATCTCCTCGTCGCCGTCCCCCAGCGCCATCACGAGTTCTGCCACAATGCCTCCCCTTGGAGCCGCTGCCGTCGGCGGATCACTGGTGCTCCCCACATCCTGGGGCATGCGTCGGTCGAGCCGCAGGCATACGGGAGACACCTCCGGGCCGGTGGAGTCGTCGGCGGAACATCGCGCGCCCGTGACCGGGCTCATCACATGGTGGTCGTAAGCCCTGTGTGTGCGGCGGTGAGGATCTCTTCGGAGAGCGGGGAGCCCTTGGTGGCGCGGGCCAGGACGAGGGCTCCGAGCATGGTGCACAGCCGGGTGAGGCCGTCCTGGTCCTCGGTGGCGAGGAAATCGGCGAAGTCGCCCACTCCCTCGGTGTAGACGCGATGGGCCTCGCGATCTCCGGGGTCGCGCGCCATGTCGGTGGCGAGCGCGGCGACGGGGCACCCGTCCGCCGCGCTGTCGCGGTGCTCGATCGAGAGGTAGGCGTCGATCAGCGCCTGCTGGGCGGCGTCGCGCTGTCCGGCGTGCTGCTCGAGATCGTTCTTGTGGAGCTGGGTGAGTTCGTCGAACGCGTGGGTGGTGGCTTCGTCGATGAGCGCCTCCTTGGAGGCGAACTGCTTGTAGAAGCCGCCATGGGTCAGGCCGGACGCCTTCATGAGGTCGGCGACGCTGACGTGGGTGCCCTGCTCCCGAAACAGCCGGGACGCGGTTTCCACGACCCGTCGGCGGTTCTCCTCGGCCTGTGCCTGCGATACGCGGCCCATCAGCCACCTCCCGAGTGGATGTCGATTGACATCTATCCTAGACTAGGTTTTAGATTGTCATCGTAATCTAAATCGTGCGGGCCGCTTGTCGCCCGCAACGCTGGGACGGGAGCGGACATGGAACTCAAGAACACGGTCGCGGTGGTCACGGGAGCCAACCGGGGGCTCGGGCGGCATCTGGCCGCCCAGCTCGTGGAACGCGGGGCGAAGGTGTACGCGACGGCCCGCCGCCCCGAGACGGTGGACCTGCCGGGTGTCACCCCGCTGCGATTGGACGTGACGGACGAGGAGTCGATACGGGCCGCGGCCCGCACCGCATCCGACGCGACGCTGCTGGTGAACAACGCGGGCATCTCCACCGCCACGCCCCTGATCGCGGGCGGCCTGGACGCGGTGCGTCTGGAGATGGAGACGAACTTCTTCGGTCCGCTCACCGTGACCAGGGCTTTCGCTCCCGTCATCGAGGGCAACGGCGGCGGCGCCGTACTCAACGTCCTGTCCGTCCTGTCCTGGCTGCACCCCGCCGGCCTCGGGTCCTACGCCGCCGCCAAGGCCGCGGCATGGGCGCTGACCGACGCGGCCCGCGAGGAGCTGGCGCCGCGCGGCATCGCCGTCTCGGCGCTGCACGTCGGATACATGGACACCGACATGGGCGCGGACGTCCCCGCCGACCAGAAGTCCGACCCTGCCGATGTCGCCGCACAGGCCCTGCACGGCATCGAGACGGGCCTGCCCGAGATCCTCGCCGACGAGGTCACCCGGCACGTCAAGCAGCACCTCGCCGCTGAGCCGAACGCGGCCTGAGACACACCGCCGCACCGCCGCTCTCATCGACTTCCTGGAGTAAGGACCCCTGATGCGTTACACGACCTTCGGACACCGGACGGGATTGCGCGTGTCCGAGTACGCGCTCGGCACGGCGAACTTCGGCACCCGCTGGGGGGCCGGCGCCGAGCCGGACGAGGCCCGCCGCATCTTCGACCGCTTCGCCGAAGCGGGCGGCAACTTCCTCGACACCGCGGACGCCTACCAGTTCGGCCAGTCGGAAGAGCTGACGGGGAAGTTCGTCTCCGCCGACCGGGATCACTTCGTCCTGGCCACCAAGTTCACCCTCGGGGCCGCGCCGCAGCCAGGCATCTCCACGACGGGCAACAGCCGCAAGAACATGGTTGCATCGGTGGAGGCCGGCCTGAAGCGTCTGGGCACCGACTACATCGACCTGCTCTGGGTGCACTTTCCAGACCAGCTCACCCCCATGGAAGAGATCCTGCGCGGGCTCGACGACCTGGTCAGCTCAGGGAAGATCCACCATGTCGGCCTGTCCAACTTCCCCGCCTGGCGGGTCTCCAGGGCCGTGACCCTCGCGGACCTGAAGAACTGGGCGCCCATCGTGGGCATTCAGTACGAGTACAGCCTCGTCGAGCGGAGCGCCGACCGTGAGTTGCTGCCGATGACCGAGAGCCTCGGACTCGGCGCCGCGCTGTGGTCTCCGCTCGGCGGCGGATTGCTCACCGGCAAGTACCGGCGCAGCAGCGAGGGGCGCCTGAGCGACCTGGGAGCGGTCATCCACACGGAGAGCACCGATCAGAAGACCGCCGTCGTCGACACCGTGCTGGCCGTCGCCGAGGAGGCCGGCGTGACGCCGGTCCAGGTGTCGGTCGCCTGGGTGCGGGAGCGCGCCGCCCGCTCGGCGGCCTCGCTGGTGCCCATCATCGGGCCGCGCGACCTCGCCCAGCTCGACGGCTACCTGAGCGCTCTCGACGTTCAGCTGACACCCGAGCAGTTCGCCCGCTTGTCCGACGCCAGCGCGGTGCCGCTCGGCGTTCCCCACGAAGGGATCGCCGCCTCCCTGAACGGCGTCCAGGGAGGCGACGCCGCCCGCGTCGTCGCCCCGGCCGCCCCGGTGGCCTGACGCCACAGCGTCTCGTTCCGGGACAAGCCCAGGACGAACTGAGATCCCGTCCCTCGCGGACGAGGAACGGAGAAGACGATGAAGACCTTCATGATCGAGCGGTACGGCGATCGGCCCGGCGTGCGGCCCGGTGAGATGCCTGCCCCGCAGGTGGGCGCCGACGACGTCCTGGTCCGCATCCACGCGGCGAGCGTCAACCCGCTGGACCTCCGGCTCCGCGACGGGGCCTTCAAGGCCTTCATGCCGTACCGTCTCCCGCTCGTCCTGGGCAACGACCTCGCCGGTGTGGTGGTCGAGGTGGGATCGGCTGTCACTCGGTACGCGGTGGGCGATGAGGTCTATGCGCGGCCTGACAAGGACCGCATCGGCACGTTCGCCGAACTCATCGCCGTTCACCAGGATGACGTGGCGATCAAACCGGCCACGCTCACCATGGAGGAGGCCGCGTCTCTTCCCCTGGTCGCTCTGACCGCGTGGCAGGCACTGGTCGAGCGGGCACAGGTGCGGCCGGGTCAGAAGGTCCTGATCCACGCGGGCTCCGGCGGCGTCGGCACCATCGCCATCCAGCTGGCGAAGCAGCTGGGCGCGCAGGTCGCCACTACCGCGAGCACCACCAAGGTCGACCTGGTGAAGGAGCTCGGCGCGGATGTCGTCGTCGACTACAAGAAGCAGGCTTTCGAGACGGTCCTTGACGGCTACGACGTCGTCTTGGACACCCTTGGCGGCGAGACACTGGAGAAGTCCCTGCAGGTGCTCAAGCCCGGCGGGAAGGTCATCAGCGTCGCAGGGCCTCCTGACGCGGCCTTCGCCCGTGAGCTGGGGGCGAACCTGATCGTCCGGCTGGTGATGAACGCGCTGAGCTTCAAGATCCGGCGCAGCGCCAAGCGTCGCAACGTGACGTACTCGTTCCTGTTCATGAAGGCAAGCGGAGACCAGTTGCGTGAACTCACGCCGCTCATCGAGGCCGGGAAGATCCGTCCTGTCGTCGACAGCGTCTTCCCGTTCGATGAGACCCGACAGGCCCTGGAGTACGTGGAGCAGGGCCGCGCAAAGGCCGGAAAGGTCGTCGTCACGATGACGTGAGGGCGAGCGAGGGCAGCCCCCCAGCCCCTCCACCCTCAGGCAACGAGAAGATTCCGCATCCCCACCATCCCTAGGACCCGGTCATGAGCGCACCGCGGAGTTCCCCCAACCCCACCCCCACCCCGTCGTCGTATCAGAGCGCACCGACCCGTTCCGTGTCTGTGAACGGAGTGGACTTCGTCTACCGGCAGCTCGGTCCGCAGGAAGGCGTACCGCTGGTTCTCCTCCACCACCTGGCCGCGGTCCTGGACAACTGGGATCCACGCGTCATCGACGGACTCGCCGCCCGACGCCAAGTGATCACCTTCGACAACCGCGGAGTCGGCGCGTCACATGGTTCGACGCCCGACACGATCGAGGCGATGGCCCACGACGCGGTGCTGTTCATCCGGGCCCTCGGGTCCGACCAGGTCGACCTGCTCGGCCTGTCGATGGGCGGCTTCATCGCCCAGGTCGTCGCGGCACAGGAACCGCGTCTCGTACGCAAGATCATCCTCGCGGGCACGGGCCCCGCCGGAGGCCCCGGCATCGACAAGGTCACGGCACTCACCGTCCGAGACACGCTGAAGGGCGCCCTGACCCGTCAGGATCCCAAGCAGTTCCTCTTCTTCACCGACACCGAGGGCGGCCGACGGGCAGGGCGTGCCTTCCTGGAACGGCTGAAGGAGCGCACGCACGACCGCGACAGAGCCATCTCGCTGTCGTCGTTCCGCGCCCAGCTGAAGGCCATCCACCGCTGGGGCCTCAAGGAGCCGGAAGACCTCTCGCGCATTCACCATCCGACCCTGGTGGCAAACGGTGAGAGCGACCGGATGGTGCCCAGCGAAAACACGCTCGACCTGGCCGCACGGCTGCCCCAGGGCGAACTTGTGCCCCTCTACCCCGACGCCGGACACGGCGGGATCTTCCAGTACCACGACGAATTCGTCGCAAAGGCCCTTGAATTTCTCGAAGCCTAGCCAGGCGGGGGAGCAGACCTTCGGCGAGCAGTCTGTCAGCCCTGGGTGTCCCGGTCGTCACCCGTTGCGGGCAGCGGCGGAGTTGGGCGGGTTGCCTCCCAGGCCGCCTCGATCATCGGGAAGATCTCGTCCACCGCGGCGTCCGGATCGGCCGCCTCGCGGGCCAGCGAATAGGCGTCGATCACGAACCTCGCGATCGTCCCGCAGGCCGTTGCGGTCCGTGACAGGTCGGGATCGGCGGCGATGGCCGTTGCCAGGGACTCCGCATGGCGCAGCCTCATCGACTCCTCGTACTTCCGCAGGGCGGGTGATTCGTCGATCATGCGCCAGATCGGGGCGGCGCTGTCCGCCGTGCAATGTCGCACCAGGGCCTGGATCTCGTGGCGCAGCGCCGGGATGAGCGGCTCGTGCGGTGCCCGGTCGACGACTGCCTGCGTGAGGCGTTGCTCGAAGTCCGCGTCCTGCTCGAACACCAGGGCCTCTTTCGAGGCGAAGTGGGAGAAGAGCGTGGTGACGGCCACGTCGGCCTCGGTGGCCACGTCACGGATACCCACCGCGTCGTACCCGCGTTCCAGGAAGAGCCGCAGGGCGGTGTCGGCGATCTTCTGGCGGGTCGCGGCTTTCTTGCGTTCACGGCGTCCGGTCGGCACGGTCATGCCCTGACACTATCAAGTGCAAAGCTGTAACCGTTCTTAAACCCTAACCGTTAGTGTTACGGTCGGCCGCATGAAGACAGTGAACTTCGCCGAGTTCGGCGGTCCTGACGTACTGCAACTCATAGACGCCGAGGAGCCCCACGCGGGCCCCGGCCAGATCCGTATCGCCGTGCGAGCGGCGGGCGTGAACCCCGTCGACTGGAGGATCCGTGAAGGGCAGGTCCTGGGGGCCCATCCGATCGAGCTGCCCGCCGGAGTCGGCCTTGACGCCTCGGGGGTGGTGGACGAGGTCGGCGAGGGCGTGGAAGGGGTCGAGGTCGGCGACCACGTGTTCGGCGAAGGCTCGAGCACCTATGCCGAGTTCGCCGTACTGTCGGCCTGGGCCCGTATGCCCGAGGGGCTGACGTTCGAAGAAGCGGCCGGATACCCCTCGGTCGTGGAGACCGCGCTGCGCATCATCCGCGAGGTCGGTGTGCAGCCCGGGCAGACGCTGCTGGTCAGCGGTGCGTCCGGGGGAGTGGGGTCGGCGGTGCTGCAGATCGCCCGCGACCGCGGGATCACGGTGATCGGCACGGCCGGAGCCGCGAACCAGGACTATCTGCGGAGCCTGGGCGCCCTCGCAGCGACGTACGGCGAGGGCTGGGTCGAGCGGGTGCGCCAGATCGGCCATGTCGACGCGGCTCTCGATCTGGCCGGGTCAGGCGTGATCCGCGAGCTGGTCGAGCTGACCGGGGACCCGCAGAAGGTGATCTCCATCGCCGACCTCGCTGCGCCGGAACTCGGTGTCCGCTTCTCCGGCGTGGCCGGGAGCGTGCCCGAAGCGCTCGCAGAGGCCGCCGACCTCATCTCGCGGGGAAAGCTCCACATCCCGGTCGAGAAGTCGTACACGCTCGCCGAGGCCTCGGCGGCACACATCGACAGCCAAGCCGGTCACACGCGCGGGCGCCGGGTCATGGTCGTCTGAGCCGTTTTCCGCGCAGGTGCACGGCACCGGCAAGCTGAGTTCCCTGGCGGCGGCGAGGCTCCTCGTCCCCTCCCGCCGCCAGGCCCGCCCGGCTCACCAGGTCTTGCCGGCCTGCTCCCGGAGCGTGCGGTTGATCCGGTTGAAGAAGTTGGTCATCGCGATCTCCAGGATGATCGCGCCCAGTTGCTCCTCGCTGAAGTGGTCGGCGGCGGCGTCCCAGATCTCGTCGGTCACGCCCGGCGCGCCGTCCTGGAGCCGGGTGGCGGCCTCGGCCAGGGCGAGGGCCGCCCGCTCCTCCTCTGTGTAGAAGGGCGTATCGCGCCACGCGACGACGTTGTGCAGCCGCTCGTCCGTCTCACCGGCCTTCTTCGCCGACTCGATCGAGGCGAAAATGCACGGGCTGCAGCCGTTGATCTGGCTGGTACGCAGATGGACCAGCGACAGCAGGTGTTTGTCGACGCCCCCGGAGTGAAGCGCCTTGTAGAGGTACTGAATTGCTGTGATCACGTCGGGGTTTGCCGGGCTTGTCATGCGTGCTTCCATCGGTCCTGCTCCTTCATCGGTGGCTCATCGGTTACCTGCGCCCCTTGGGGCCCGTCATCACCCATGACGGAGCAGAGCCGAGGAAGGTAACAACATGTCTGACACCAGCCCGATGGCCCCGACGGACCCGATGGACCCGGTGGCCGAGGCGTTCGAGTCCCAGCGCGACCGGCTGCGCGCGGTCGCCTACCGCATGCTCGGATCGCACGCCGACGCGGAGGACGTGGTCCAGGAGGCCTGGCTGCGCCTCTCCCGCCAGGACACGGCGACCATCCACAACCTCGCCGGCTGGCTGACCACGGTGGTCGGCCGGATCAGCCTCGATGCCCTGCGATCACGCCAGGCCCGCCCGGAGGCGTCGTACGACGACGGTCTGTCCGAGCTCGTGGTGACACTCGACGACGGTCCTGCTCCCGAGGACGACGCGGTGCTCGCCGACTCGGTCGGGCTCGCGCTGCTCGTCGTCCTGGAATCGCTGGGGCCGAGCGAGCGGTTGGCGTTCGTGCTGCACGACCTGTTCGCGGTGCCGTTCGACGAGATAGGCCAGATCCTCGGAAAGTCCACCGCCGCCGCCAAGATGCTCGCAAGCCGCGCCCGCAGGAAGGTGCGGGCGATCGAGCGGCCGTCCGCCGTCGGACGGGAGCAGCGAGAGGTGGTGCAGGCCTTCCTGACGGCGGCTCGCGGCGGTGACTTCGAGGAGTTGCTGCGGGTACTGGACCCCGAGGTGAAACTGAGCGTCGACACCCCGTCCGGTGTAGTCGTCACCCTCGGCGCCACCAAGATCGCAGCCGGTGCGCAACTGTCCGCCAGCGCGGCTACACAGGGGCGGGCGGTGCTCGTCAACGGCCTCCCGGGGGTCATGTCCTGGCGCGAGGACGGCGCCCCGCTCTCGGTCCTCGCGTTCACCGTCGTCGATGGCCGGATCACCGACATCGCGGTCGTGATCGACCCGGCCAAGCTCGCGCTGATGGACCTGCCGGAGATGGCGTGAGTGCCCGCCGGGGCAGGTCGCCCGGCCCTGGTGAACACGTCAGTTGGGATGATCTCCAGAGGTTTCGGAGGTCTGCGCTGTGCCTGTCGACTCACCGTCCGCGGTGGGCAGCGGGGTCCCAGACTCGGTGGCAGGCACGGCACTCCAGGTAGCCGTTGAGCCGGTCGTCGCTGACGACGGTGGTCACCCGGAAGCCGCCGCAGCCAGGACAGTTGCGACCCGTGCGGTTGGCCCAGCGGAACGTAGGGCCGGATGAAGCCAGCATGTAGACGATGCCGACGATCAGGGCCAGCAAGGCGAGCAGCAGAATGGCGCCCAGCGCGGACACGGAACCCCCGATGCCTGAAGTGACCGATCCGCACTGCGCCGACCGGCTTGCGTCCGGCACTCCGGACGCGGGCGAGCGTTCAAACAGCTGGCCCGTGTGTCCGATTGCCGGTGAACGATCCTAATCCCGCTCCACGACTGATCAGCCGAGCTGTGGCGCGCAGAGCCTCGCTCCGGTTCCGTCGCACGACGTGACGCTCCCAAGCCCGGTGGCGACGCATCTGCTCTCTGTTCCTCTCTTCGTAGCTCACGATGAGTGCCCCGCCCCACGTTGTCGACCACGACGAAGCCGCGGTCGGTCCCTCTGCCCTAGCTTCCGGTCATCCGGTTCGAGGAACAGGCAACCGCGGTGCCGCGCGGTACGGCCGTTGCCGCCGATCGCAGCAACCGAAAGGGGCAGCAGATGGCAGGGAGCACAGCACGGTTGGGCGCAGTGGGTCTGGCGGCAGCGGCGGCCTTGACCGTCGCTTCGTTCTCCTCACCCGCAGCGGCCGGTGTCGGCGTGGGACATGCTCAGACCCAGGAGGCCTTGGACGCCGCGGTCAAGGACGGGGTGCCCGGAGCCACCGGACAGGTCGATGACCGGTACTCGATCTGGACAGGCACTGCGGGCGTCGGGGACCTCAAGTCGGGCGCGCCGCGCTCAGCGGTCGACCGCTACCGGATCGGCAGCATGACCAAGACCTTCGTGGCCACCGTGCTGCTCCAGTTGGAGGCGGAAGGCAGACTCGGCCTCGACGACAAGGTCGACACGTGGCTGCCCGGCGTGGTTCAGGGCAACGGACACGACGGCCGCCGGATATCCGTGCGGCAGCTGCTCAACCACACCAGCGGGATCTTCAGTTACACCGCCGACCCGGAGTTCCTGGAGCGGGGCTTCACCGAGAAGTTCCTGGATCACCGCTACGACACCTACACGCCCGCTGAGTTGGTGGGCATCGCCATGCGCCACAAGCCGCTCTTCGACCCGGGCGCGGGCTGGAGCTACTCGAACACCAACTACACGCTGGCCGGAATGATCATCGAGAAGGTCTCGGGCCACGCGTACGAGGACGAGATCGGGCGGCGCATCGTCAAGCCCCTTGGCCTGTACGCCACTTCCGTCCCGCGCACCGCATCGTCGATGCCGAAGCCGAGCTCCCGTGCGTACTCCAAGCTCTCCCTGGCGCCGAAGCCGACGGACCCGACCCATGACGTCACCGAGCTCAATCCGTCGGCCGCAGGTTCGGCGGGCGCGATGATCTCCGGTTCCGGTGACCTGAACCGCTTCTACTCGGCTCTGCTTGGCGGCAGGCTGCTGCCCGCGGAGCAGCTCAGGGAAATGAAGACCACCGTCCCGGTCAGCGGGGCCGGTCTGATCACGGGCTACGGGCTGGGGCTGATGAAGTTCGAGCCGTCCTGCGGCGTTTCGGTCTGGGGACACGGCGGCAACATCCAGGGCTCGGCGTCCCAGGCCGTGACCACGCCGGACGGCAAGCACTCCCTCTCCGTCAACTTCAACGGCGACTGGGCGGGGAACAGCCAGGCCGTCATCGAGGCGGAGTACTGCCCGAAGTAGACAGGTCTACGCCTTGCAGGCGAGGAGCTGGACCTCTTGGAACTGCCGCTGGTCGGTGGGCTTCGGCTCGATCACCGTGCGGGCCGTCTCAGCCAATCCGTGGTCGCGCAGGAGCGCGGCGAAACGGTCGGGCGACCAGCGGTAGGCCGTTGCCACCGCATGGTCGTAGGCCTGCGTCTCGTGCTGAGGGCCGTCGGTGGCGGGGAAGTCGATCAACAGGTGCCCGCCGGGTGCCAGGACCCGGGCGATGTCGGCCAGGACGGCGGGCACGTCCTGCGGCGGGGTGTGGATGACGGACCACCGTGAGAGCACCCCGCCCAGCGCGCCGTCCTCGATGTCCAGCGCGGCCATCGAGCCGACCTCGAACCGAAGCCCGGGGTAGGCCTCGCGAGCGAGCCCGACCATCATGGGGGAGGTGTCGACACCAAAGGCGTTCAGGCCCAACCCGCGCAAGTGAGCTGTGACGTACCCCGGCCCACAGCCGAGGTCCGCGACCTCGCCGTCGCCATTTGCCCGTACCAGCTCCGCGAAGGCGCTCAGAAGGGCGCGCTCCAGGGGACGGTCACGCAGAGAGTCGTGGAACAGCTCCGCGTAGGTGGGAGCGATGGCGTCGTAGGCCTCACGGGTGGCATGCAAGGCGGGGAGTTCGGTCATCCGGAGACCGTAGCGGGTGGAGGATGCGTGCGACCGGCCAGGGCCTCGGCGACGTCTCCACCCTCAGCCTGAGGCAACAGCGCTCCGTGCACCGCGCCGCGCAACTACGCTGGGTCCTACAACCGCCGCGTGTCGCACTTGGTTCGCGCGCCTTCATCGATGACTTCGAACCCCTCGTCGGCCCGGGTTCCTGACCGGCGCACAGCTCATCGGCCAGTCGGCCCGTTCTCAGTCCGCCGACACGACGTACAGGAAAGTGACACACGATGATGTACGACCAGGCACGTGCTCAGCAGGCTCCGGACAAACTCCGGGGCTCCACCGAACGCCGCGCCACGGGCCCGGAGCCGCTACTCCCGTCGGACGAACGAGACCGGCTCGCCCAGCGACTCCAAGAGGCCCTCAACAACTTCCCCGACAGCCCGCTCGAGGCGCTGGAAGAGGCTGAGGGCATCTTCGATGAAGCCATCACCCAGCTCAAGACCGCTCTCACAGAACGACAGCGCGCCCTCCACGAGGGCTGGCAGGACCATGACCCCGAAACACAGTCGAACGAACTCCGGCATGCGATGAGGGAGTACCGAGAGATCACACAGCGGCTGCTGCGCACCTGAGCGGGGCTCGCTGACGGGAACGGCGCCCTTCGGCTAGCGGCTGGTACGACGACCGCATCGTGCCCCTGCCCTCCCGTAGGTCACGGCCGCCGGGCGGCCCGGGGGCAATGACTCGTAACCCGCACCTCGGCGCCGTCCGTTCTCATCTCCGGGGGAGTAGCCTCAAACCATCGAGAGTCTTTCGCGCACCGGCTTCCACGTCGGTGTCATTCTCGGCGAGTGACGACACCGAGCCGGGCCCCGTGAGGCACCGGTCCGGAGACAGGTTCGCGCAATGCCCGCGACCACCGACCGACCCCCGCTGCGGATCGTGCCCTTCAGGGCCCCGACCGTCCGCCTCGCGCTGAAGCCCGTGAACTCCCCCCGAGGGCACCTGGACGGCGCCTGGTGGCCCCGCACCCGAGACTTGGCGCAGGAACTCTCCACTCTGGCCGACGTGTTGGATCCCTTGTGGGGACGGATCACCCGCATCGCCGTCAACCCTATGCACTGGCCGGTCGTCCCGCGGGAAATACCCGTCAACGGCCATGTGGTGAAGGTCGGTTGGTTCACGACGGAGCTGGACCCCCACAAGATCATGCTGCTGTCCTACACCGCGGGCCGTTGGGACCTGATGGTGATACCGCCCGAGAGCAGCGCCCCGGCAGCCGCCCGCCTGATGGCCGCGGCGAGCGAGAGCCCCGGCCTTCCGGCAACCGCGAGCAGGCTGATAGCTGCGGAACAAGCCCTCCACGGCGGCTCAGCGGCTGACCGGGGGCCGGTTGCCGAGGAGGACGAGGCGCGCGACGGTGGCGGCTTCCCGTCATCGCCGGCCCTCGTGGCCCTGCCGAGCCACCTGGCCATGGAGGTGTGAGCCTTGTGCTCACCCCTCCGGCACTGACGCTGGCAGCGGACGGATCCCGACTCTCCGGGCACAGCCGCTTGATCAGGTGGTGCCACCCGCTGCGGCGGCCATGAGGGGCTCGGCGGTGTCCTGCGGAGTGTCGGGCGGTACGACCAGGAGGTCCCAACGCCCCCGGTTGGGGGCCAGCAGGCAGATCGTGTGCGGGGCGGAGAGGGAGGTGGACCTGTGCAGGCGCACGACCTGGTCGAGCACGAGCATCCGGCCGGGTGCCAGGGTCCAGGCCGCCCCGTTGACCGTGACGCTGGTGATGCGCCCCCACGCCCGCGGCAGCCCGGCGAGCAGCAGCGGGAGCTCCGTCGGCAGGTCGTACGAGGAAGGCCACCACGCACCGTCGATGGGGTGCGGCAGGGAGCCAGGGGACGCGAGACGCAGGCGTAGGAGGGGCCGTGAGGGGAGCGAGGGCTGCAGCGTGGTGGCCATGAGAGCTCCTGTCGGCTGCCGTACGGGATGAGCGGGCGGATTCATGCGCGGCGGGAGGCGACGCGATCGGGGGTGGGCCAGCGCACGTCGTGCACCCAGCCGAGGCGTTCGAGGAGACGGATGACGGCGGCCGAGGGGTCGAGCTGGCCGCGGTCGACGCCGTGGCGCGCGCTGGTGGGGTCGGCATGGTGGAGGTTGTGCCAGCTCTCGCCGAAGGAGAGCAGGGCCAGCGGCCACAGATTGGTGGCGCGGTCGTGGCGCCGGGTGCGGAACGGCCGGTCCCCGATCACATGGCACAGGGAGTTCACGCTCCACGTGACGTGGTGAAGCAGCGCGATGCGCACGAATCCCGCCCACAGCAAGGCCGTCAGCGCGTGCACCCAGGTGCCGCCGATGGCCCAGCCCGCAGCGAACGGCAGCGCGAGGGTGAGGACGCACAGGGCGGGGAAGGCGCGGGAGACGGCGCGGATGTCGCGATCGGCGAGCAGATCGGGGGCGTAACGCTCGGCGGGCGTGGTGTCGTTGCGGAACAGCCAGCCGACGTGCGCGTGCAGCAGACCGCGCAGTTGGCCGCGCAGGTGGGTGCCGTAGCGGTACGGGGAGTGCGGATCTCCCGGCCGGTCCGTGAAGGCGTGGTGGCGGCGGTGGGTCGCGACCCAGCCGATGACGTCCCCCTGGAAGCTCATCGACCCGGCCACCGCGAGGGCGATGCGCACCGGCCGGACCGCACGGAAACCGCCGTGGGTGAGGCCGCGATGGAAGCCGACCGTGACGCCGAGGCCCGTGACCGCGTAGAGGCCGAGGGCGAGCAGCACGTCAGCGGGATGGATGAGGCTTCCCCACAGCTGCCAGACGGCCAGTCCCAGCGCCAGGAAGGGAGCAAGGACGATCACCGCCGTCACGGTTACGTACAGCCGCTCGCCACCGCTGCGCGGAGCGGTCGGCTCTTGTGAGGGGAATGGCCTAGCTCCGTCGTACTCCGGATCGGGCGGGTCGGTGTTCGACGGTACGGCCGTCGAAGGGGAATGGGCCGTGGACGTGGTGGAACTGGCCGGCATTTGGAACTCCTTGACCTCGGTGCGATGGCGCGGCCGGGGTCTCGGGCTGCTCCTGCGTGAGCGGGTGGCGCGTGAACAAGGGACGTTCAGGTGGTCTCGTTCGGGGAGCGGGCAATCTGGGCTTCGACATGGCCGGACACCGGCGACCCGAGAGGGCCTTCGGCGGGAACGGGTGTGGATGATCGCTCGGCCATGGGGCGGAACCTGCCTCGGGCGCGACGGCCCCGGTGTCATGGAACCGCGAGGCCTGGACCAACCTGAGCGCCAGCATGCGAAAGGTCCCCGCTGCGTCCAGCGTACTCCTGTGCGCCCGAACGAGCGGAACGGAAGCGGTCCTGCTTCCAGTTACGGGTCTGCCACTGGGGGGTGATGACCTCCCACTGGCCCTGCGGGCCGGTGGTCATTCGAACCCGAGGGGGCCGATGCCCAGATCCTCACGCATGCGGCTGCGCATCTCAGCCATGGCCGTGCGGCGCTGTTGGATGAAGGCCGAGTCCTCGGCGGAGCCGACGGCCACCCCGCGGGCATAGGCGTCGCGTATCCGGCGCAGGCTGTGAAACGCCTCGTTCCCGGCCGCGACAACGAGCGGCGGGCCCACTAGCCAGAGTTGCTCGCTTGCCGTGTGCAATCCGGTCCCGCGGAAGGCTTCGCGCACCGCCGCGTCACGCGCCGACTCGGACATGTGATCGCCCAGGGCGACAGCCCGTATCTCTTCCCCCGCGTCCTTGAGGGCGGAGGCGTATTCGGTGTACGCGGCGCGCCGCACTTCCAGAGTGTGTCGCGCTTCCTCGCGCCGCCACCGGTTGCGATCGGCGATCAGGGTGGCGGCGATGCCGATAGCGGCACCTGCCAGCGTGGAGAGCAGAGGCATCCAGTCCATGCGCCGCATGCTGTCGCAACCACTGCCGCGGCACCAGCGGCCCTCACCACATGCCAGGCGGGCATGTTATGGGCGTCGGCAGTGGAAAATGCCCCAGCTGGTCAGGCCTTGGCGACAGGCTTCCACCCAGAGCGGCAGGTTGTTCAGGAGGCCTTCCAGGTACGCCGGACTGATGAGGTCTGTCAGCTCGCGGGCTCGCTGCTGTGTCTCCTCGGTGAGGCGCAGGTAGTGGGTGAGCATCTGGTCGCTGCGGTCGTCGAAGTCGATCGACGTCAGTCCGAGGTCGGTGAGCTGTTGCCGGTAGAAGGCGGGGGTGGCGAAGTCGTCGACCTCGAGCCGGGCGATGACATCCCGTAGCGCTTTGGGCGGGGCGTTGTCGGCTGCCATCAAATCGGTGAAGACCAGATGTCCCTGTGGCGTGAGGACGCGGGCAGCCTCGGCGAGGAGTCCCTCGCGGTCGCCGCTGTGGCAGAAGGCCTCCTGTGACCAGACGACGTCGAAGTGCCCGTCCGGACAAGGGATGTCCTGGAAGGACCCGGTGACGACTTCGATTTGGGCATCAAGGCCACGCTCGGCATTGGTCCTGCGATGGCGTTCGTTCTGCGCTTCGCTGATGTTGAGGGCCACGACCCGGCAGCCGAATGTCGAGGCCAGATAGCGGGCGGGACCGCCGTAGCCGGAGCCGAGGTCGAGCACCCTGGATCCGGGACCGAGGCTGTCGGCGACCTTCGTGGCGGCCAGTTCGACCGTGCGCCGCGAGGCGACAGCGACCGGCTCGTGGGGATGGGTGTAGACGCCGGTGTGGATGTCCTCGCCGCCCCACACCGTGTCGTAGAAGGCGTCGACATCACTTGTGCCGTAATAGCGCGCCGCCGCTGCAGAAGCCCTGCCTGCACCGTCAAGACTCATCACTGCCCGGCCTCCCGTGTCGGAACTCTGCCGCCGTGGCCGGCGTAGAGGACTCATGGCGACGCTATCCGGGCCCGCGGAAGAATTCAGGAGCGCCGAACAAGCCACCGAGTCCGAGCGGAAGGCGCGGTCTGGGCGGTCTGTGCGGTCTGCGCGGGCTGCGCGGCGGAAGTCTTGTCCGACAAGTACATGGCCCCGATCGAGGGGGCATGCTCACTCGATTCGGGGTCATCGGCGAGCGTGGGCGTGCCGCCGGTGGGCCGGCCCGTGTTGCAGTGACATGGACAGCACTTCCACCACGACCGGGTGTCTCCTGGACCAGGAGGGGCGCGATCCGTCGTACGCCGAACTCGCCGATGCGTACGGGACGAACCCGCCGATCTACTCCACCTTGGTGGCCGAGTGGTGGGCCAGGGGGCGGATGGTGCCCGGCTGGCACGATGCGCAGTGGACTGCCCTCACCGCCCCGCCCAGCGCCGGGAGACGCGACGACGTGGACGCCGGGGCCGACGCGGGGCGGGGGAACGCGTGACCATCTCACGGGCCGGTGCGGATCCCGTCAGTTGACGAATCCGCACCGACGGGCGTGATCACTCCGGCCTTCCGCCGGTGTCCGGGGCGCCCGTCCCGTGCGGGTCGAGCCGGCCGCGACGGGTCTCGATCCCGATGACGGTGGCCAACTTGCCGGGGTCGTGGGGCGCGGCGGGTTCGAGGAGGGCGGCGAGTATCCCGGTGGCCTGTTGGAGCGCCAGCTCCACGGCGGCGGGGGCGAACAGGGTGCCGCTGCCGTCGGGAGGAACGAGCCACCGCAGGGGGCCCGTTGCCCGATGGGGAGCCGGTACGGCAATCCACGCGTCCTTGCCCGCGTAACGGATGTCGGAGCCGACCCAGCGACTTTCGGGATCCGGGGGCAGGAAGAAGCCCACCCGATGGGCGGCGAAGTCCGCAAGCGTGGGGCCGGGCTCCTGCAGCGGGGTGCGCAACAGAACGTCCAGGGCGAAAAGGCCCAGCTCCTCCGGCACACTCAGCACATCCCAAAACCGTCCGGACGACAGCACCGCGGTCCCGTTCTCCGCGTGCCATGCCCTTTTGCACGCCCGCGGGTCCGTCGCAGCGGCGGCAAGCCACTCCACTGCCTGTCTCGCGTGACTTCTCATGGCTCTCCTCCGCGTCGGCTGATGTCCTGCTGCCAGATCTGACCCCCTCGACAGACCGCAAGAATGCGCGAATTCCAATGTTCTGGCCCGATTCGCATGCTCATGTTGGTAGATATTTCTACCTGGCGGAAGAGGTGGCGCGGCGTGGCGTTTTCCCGCGGCGCATCCATCAGCCGGGCCGTCGGTGAGATGTGACTGCCGCTGTCCGAGCGGGGCCCGGTCGCGCATCACCTTCGTAACTATACCTTTCGTAAGGTACAGTTACGAAGGTGATGTTGACGGAGAAGTATCCGGGGACGGTTCTGAGTGCGAGGCGGCGCTGGCTGCTGCTGACGGTGGTGAGCGCGGGGCTCCTGCTGATCACGCTGGACAACTCCATCCTGTACGCGGCATTGCCGACGCTGGTGGAAGATCTCGGTGCGAGCAGTTCCGAGGGCTTGTGGATCATCAACGCCTATCCGGTGGTGATGGCCGGGCTGCTGCTGGGCAGCGGAACGCTGGGTGACCGGGTGGGACACCGGCGGATGTTCCTGATCGGCCTGGTGGTCTTTGGAGTCGCGTCACTGGCTGCCTCGTTCTCGCCGACTCCGGAGGCCTTGATCGCGGCTCGGGCGTTCCTGGCCGTCGGTGCGGCGGCGATGATGCCCGCGACGCTCGCCCTGATCCGCATCACGTTCGACGACGAACGCGAGCGCAATGTCGCCATCGCGATCTGGGGAAGCCTGGCGATCGTGGGCAGCGCGCTGGGCCCCATCGTCAGCGGGCTCCTGCTGCAGAGCTTCTGGTGGGGATCGGTCTTCCTCGTCAACGTCCCTGTCGTCATCGCGGCGCTGGTCGCCACGCTGGTCCTCGCGCCGCCCAACGACGCGGACCCCGGCAAGCGGTGGGATCTGGTCTCCTCGCTCCTCGCGCTCGTCGCCCTGGTCGGCCTCGTGATCGCGATCAAGGAGACAGCGAAGACCGACCCCGCGCCGCTGGTCATCGCCGCCGGCGCCCTCGCTGCGGCTCTCGGCGGGTGGGCCTTCGCGCGGCGCCAGAGCCGCCTGCCCTACCCCCTGCTGGACTTCGCGATCTTCCGCAACCGGGCGTTCCTCGCCGGAGTCCTGGCCGCAGGGTTCTCCATGTTCGCCATCGCCGGTATCCAGCTGATCACCACGCAGCGATTCCAGCTCGTGGAAGGCTTCACCCCGCTGCGCGCAGGCCTCCTGGTCGCCGCCGTCGCCTTGGGGGCGCTGCCGACGGCCATGGTCGGCGGTGCCAGCCTGCACAGGGTCGGCCTGCTGCCCATCGTCGCGGGCGGCCTCGCCCTCAGTACGGTCGGCTCCGTGCTGGTCCTGCTGAACTTCGACACCCACATGGGGCTGCTCGTCACCGGGCTGCTCATCGCAGGCGCCGGTCTGGGAGCGGCCATGTCGGTGGCCTCCAGCGCGATCATGGGCAACGTACCGGCCCGCCGGGCCGGTATGGCGTCCTCCGTGGAGGAGGTGTCCTACGAGTTCGGCAGCCTCATCGCGGTCGCGCTGCTCGGCAGTCTCATGACCGCCGTCTACACCGCCACCCTTGACCTGCCCGCCGGAGTCCCGGACTCCGCGCGCGACAGCCTCGATGCCGCGCTCGCACTGGCGGGGGAGGACAACCAGGCATTGATCACCGCAGCGTCGGACGCGTTCGACGGCGCCTACTTCGCCGTGATGATCGTGGTCACCGCCGTCATGGCCGTCGGCGCGGTCGTGACCGGCCTCTTGCTGCGCCGCCACGGCCCCGGATCGGCTCTGTCCACCCCCACACACCACTGACACCCCCGGCCCGGGAGCACCCATGAGAACCAGCAAGCGAACCCAGATCCTCGAAGCCGCCGCCCGCGTCGTGGAACGCGAAGGCGTCAAGAGCGTCACCTTCGACTCCGTCGCCGCCGAGTCCGGTCTGACCAAGGGCGGACTCCTCTACCACTTCGCCTCCCGCGAAGACCTCGTCCAGGCCATCCACCAGCACCTCGCCGACCAGTGGGAATCGGACATGTCGGCGGGGGGAGGGANNNNCCACCTCTGCCGAACGGCTCACCGCCTACGCCCGCGTCGCCACCCAGAGCGCCACACGGGCCGAGCTGCTTTTCATGCTCGAAGGATCGACGACCCCGGGGCACGCGGCCCCCTGGGACGCGGTGATGGAGCGGTGGGCTCCATCCCCGGCCACAAACCCTGACGACCCCGCCGCGCTCGATCAGTTCATCGCCCGCCTCGCAGCCGACGGCCTGTGGCTGTACGAATCCCTCACTGCGGAACGACTGGACCCGGAGCTGCGGCAGGCCGTCGCCGAACGCATCGCCGGCACGCTCAGCCGCGACGACGGCACCAGGCCACTCCGCTAGTCCCTCCGCTCTCGGGAAGGGGGCGACGGCCTCCGGCGGTCAGCTCTCAATGACGAACCAGGCAGAACGGATGCCCTGCCGGATCGGCATAGATACGCCAACTCCGCCCGTCGGAACCGTCGTCCAAGGTCGTTGCTCCCCGCGCCAGCACCTGCTCCTGGGCTCGGTCCAGGTCCGCTACACCGAAATCCAGATGGAACTGCTGGGGCCGGGCCGGGTCGGCCCACAGCGGCGGCTGGTACTCCGCTGCCCGCTGGAAGGCGAGGACGAGACCGGACGGCGTGTGCAGTGTGGCCCAGCCATCGCCAAGTGCCCACCGTTTGTCCTGCTGGTTGACGGTCCCACCGAGCAGCGACTGGTAGAACGCGGCAAGTTCCGCCGGGTCCGAGCAGTCCAGCACCACGCATTGCAAGTCAGCGATCATGCGCAGATCCTAAGTGGCCGCCACAGTGCCGCGGCCATCGATGGCAGGAGGGCCTTCCCGGCGTTCGCGTACGTCAGTTGTGACGGCCCGGGGCGACACGATCTCGAGCGACCTCGCAGCCGACCACGTACAGCGACGGCTCCTTCCCGCTGCGGGCGCAGTGGGAAGGAGCCGTCGGTGGCCGGACGCAGGGACCCCTCGTGTCAGCGGGTGCCGAGCAGGGCGCGCCAGGTGTTCGGGCCGATGACGCCGTCGACCTGCAAGTCGTGGTTCTTCTGGAAGGCGACCGCCGCCGACTTCGTCCTCGAGCCGAACTTGCCGTCGACCGCGAGGCTGTAGCCGTAGACCTTCAGCTGCGTCTGCGCTGCCTTCACCGCCTGGCCGGACGAGCCGGACTGCACCGTCTTGATCAGCTTGGACCAGGTGTTCGGGCCGATGACGCCGTCAGCGGCCAGGGACCGGGACTTCTGGAACTTGATCGCCGCCGAGCGGGTCTTCGGGCCGAAGACGCCGTCGGCCTCGACCGTGTAGCCCCGCGCGGTCAGCAACTGCTGGGCGGACCGCACGTCCGCACCCTTGGAACCGCTCTGAAGGATCGGCCAGGAGACACCCGGGGACGGGAGCTGCCCGCCACCGCCGCCCCCCAGCTTGACCGGGCGGAAGGGGTCGTAGTTGTCACTGCCGATCCCGTACTTGAGCTGCCGGTGGGTCGTGCCGTACGTACCGCGCTGCTCGTACGCCCAGTAGGCGCTGTGCGACGTGTTGGCCCACTTCTCGAAGATCACTACGTGGCGGAAATCGCCGTCAGTGGTGCTGTAGTCGATCAGCAGGTCACCCTTCTTCAGCTGACTCATGCCGCTGAGCCGCTTGGTGACGCCGTTCTGCGAGTCGGCGAGACCGACGGTGTTCAGGCCGGGCTTCCCAAGGCCGAGCGCCATGGAGACATAGCCGGAGCAGTCCTGGCGGTAGCCGTCCTTCCAGTTGCGCTCCATGCTGTAGGGGACCGGGCCGCCGTTGTTGGCCGTGAGCCAGGTACGGGCCCGGTTGATCATCGTGTCCCGCGAGAGCGTGGCCGTGGCCGTGGTCGACAGCTCGCTGCCCTGGGTGACGAGCTTGCTGTCGGCCTCGGGCTCGGGCCCGTAGTCGGTCGCCTTCTGGGCGGCGACCTTCGTCGGCTCCGAGGAAGTGCTGTCGGTGAGCGACGGTACGACGGCGATTGCGGCCGCGACACCTCCGGCGGCGACGCCTATGAGAGTGACCTGTGCGCGGCGCGTGAGCCGGCTGCGAAGAGACATGATTCCCCCGATTTCCTTTAGTTGTGGCATGCCGATCCCCATGGGCCGAGCAGGGATTGGCGTGCTTGTCGTTCATCGGGTGCCGCTTGCGGCCCCTGACGGGTCATCACGATGGCAAGGATTGCCGCCCGGGCCCAGCGCTGTATGGAAGCCGCATCAGTCAGTGACGTGACCCCGACAATGTTCCGGATGTGCGACCGATCTCGTCACGGCCGGTCGTTCTTCCGAAGGAGGCTCAGTGCCGGGGCGCTTCGTCCCAGGATTGCTGGATGCGCTCAGCCTCGGCACGCAGCACTGTGAGCAACTGCCCGGCACTTGGGGCGGCGGTTGCCGGCAACATCGCCACGGCGATCTGCCGTGCCAAGGGCGGACCCGCCACCGGCCTCACGACAATGCCTGGGCGCGGAGGGCTCAGGCCCAGTCGAGGCGCCAGAGCGACGCCGATACCGGCCGCGACGAATCCCTGCATTACGGCGTAGTCGTCAGTCCGCATGCCATGTACGGGCTCGAAGCCGTGCTGTCCACATGCCCAGGAGAGGACCCGGTCGCAGGGGTCCCAGTCCGTCGTCCCCATGATCCATTTCTCTGAGCGGAGCGCTTCAAGCGGCACCTCCTTCTGGGCGGCCTGTGGGTGGTCCGCGGGCAGCACAAGCAGCAGCGGGTCCTCGAGCAACGGCTGCAGCGCGAACTCTTCGTCCAGATCGAGGCGTTCGCCTGGTTGGGAGAAGACGAGGGATGCGTGCAACTCGCGCGAGCGCAGGCCTTCCAGGAGCTCGGGCAGTTCACCCTCGGTGAGCGAGACCAGGACGCCGGAGTCGTGCATCTGCCGTACGGCCGGCGGCAGCAGGAGCGCACCTGCCGTCGGGAATGTGCCGATCCGCAGGGTGGACGTGCCGAGTGCCACGACATCGCGGACTTCCCGCTCGGCCAGCAGAATCCGCTCCAGTACGGCTTCGGCGTGGGGGAGCAGTGCCTCACCCACTTCTGTGAGCGTGGTACCTCGCGATCCGCGATGCACCAGCGGCGCGTCGAAGTGGGCTTCCAGGGTGGCGAGGTGATGGGCGACCGTGGGGTGGCTGTAGTGCAGCTGCCGTGCTGCGCCCGCGATCGACCCCTGCCGGGCGAGGGCACGCAGAACCTGCAGATGGCGGAGGTCGAGCACGGGAGCACCTCGCGGTAGGAATGTGGGTCTCAGCTGTAGATCAATACTGGAGATGTAGAGATAACTGCATAGTTCTCTGAAGTCCAGCCGCCTGCCAATCTCTCGTTCATGACCATGAGCACCACCCCGCTGACCAGTCACCGACGCCCGGCTGAAGCCCAGCTCGATGCCCCGTATGCCGACGCGCTCCGGGCGTACGCCGAGAAGGATTGGCTGCGCCTCAACGTTCCCGGCCATTCGGCCGACGCACACCGCTTCGGCGCACTCGCCGACCTGGTGGGGTCGGCGCCGCTGGCCCTGGACGTCCCACCGCTGCTCGAAGGGCTCGACCTGGGACCCGACAGCCCGCTGGAGCGCTCACTGGGGCTTGCGGCGCAGGCGTGGGGAGCGCGGCGCACCTGGTTCCTCACCAACGGGGCCTCGCAGGGCAACCGCATGGCCACCCTCGCCGCCCGCGGCCTTGGGGACACACTCGTGGTGCAGCGAAGTGTTCACTCGAGTGTGATCGACGGACTCGTACTGTCGGGCCTGCGTGCCGCGTTCGTACAGCCCTCCGTGGACGAAGAACTGGGCATAGCCCACGGCGTCACCGCCGAGGCGCTGGCCGCCGCACTGAGCGCCTGTCCGCGAGCTGCCGCAGCCTATGTCGTGACGCCCAGCTACTTCGGCGCCACCGCGGACGTTCAGGCACTGGCAGATGCCGCCCACCACGCGGGCGTGCCGCTCATCGTGGACGAAGCGTGGGGGGCCCACTTCGGTTTCCACCCCATGCTGCCGGACAACGCTCTGGCCCGGGGCGCGGACCTGGTCATCTCGAGCACGCACAAACTGGGGGGCAGCCTGACGCAGTCCGCCATGTTGCACCTGGCCGATGGCCCCTTTGCCGATGTGCTGGAGCCGCTGATCGACCGCGTGTTCCACATGACGCAGTCCACCAGTGCCAGCGCGCTTCTCCTCGCGTCCCTGGACACGGCACGGCAGACCCTGGTCAATGGAACCGATGCCCTGGCGCGTTCCATCGATGCCGCGGACGCCATGCGCGCAGCGATCCGTGCCGCAGGCCGATTCCGAGTGGTCAGCGACGATTTCCATGGGTTCCCCGATATCGCCGACACCGACCCTCTACGCGTCGCCATCGACGCCAGAGCGGGAGGAATCTCCGGCCACGAGGCACGCTGGCAGCTCATGAAGCACCACCAGATTCTGGTGGAGGTCGCCACGGACGCAGCGATCGTCGCTGTGGTCGGCGCCGGATCGGCTCCGGATGAGCCGCAGTTCATCGAAGCGCTGCACGCTCTCCCGTCACACCCTGATCTTCCGGGCACATCGCTCGGGCTGCGTCTGCCGCAACCGGGACCCGTCTGGATGACCACCCGGGAAGCCTTCCTCGCCCCGTCGCGTGCCGTGTCCGCCGCCGACGCGGTCGGCCGGATCTCCGCCGACACACTGTCCGCGTACCCGCCAGGCATCCCCAACGTCCTGCCGGGCGAGGTCATCACCCAGGAACTCGTCGACTTCCTTCACCACACTGTCGCTGCCCCGACGGGTCACGTACGCGGCGCGGCCGACAAGGACGTCACCACACTGCGGGTCGTGGACGGTCACACACCGGAGAGCTGATGACGACCGGCTCGCGAGCGCCCCGGCGAGGAGCTGGCGTCCGACCATCATCTCCACCGCCGGTAAGTCCGCGAAGTCCCGGACGGCGAGCCCGGCGATCAGCTGATCCCTGTCCGGATGCGCGCTCGGCCAGTCCGGATGATCCTGAATGTATGTCGGGAGACGCGCCTGTCATCGTGCACCCGCCGCTGCCGGATGGCGGACGGCGAGTAGTGATCCGCGGCAAAACTGTGGGGACGGCCTACAACCTGCTCGACGTGATCGAGTATCTACGCCGTGCGGGCTTGCCCGAGGCTGATACGACGATCGACGATCCGGAGCTGATCGACTGGGTCGGGGCCGGCCCGGATCAGTGGGGCCAGGACCCGCCCTCGTGACAGCTGCACCCCCCCCGGAAGCCTCGCCGCCGAGGTGGCATCCAGAGCAGGTGGGACGCACTCGTGCAGGGGCTGCCGTGGAACGTGCTGCGCGGGACGCCGGCAGCCGGGCGACGATGGGGCGACGGACACGGGAGGCGGTGTGGTGCGGTGCGCGGGCGTGTGGCGCGATGTCGCGCTGGCCGGGATCGGGGCCATGCTGCTCGCTGGATGCGCTGATGTGGAGGGCCTTCACCGGGATGGTCCTGCCGTCAGTATCGCGCCGCCCGCCCCACTCTGGCCAGGCACCGTGCCCTCCCCGGCCCCCACAGAGCAGCAGCGCGGTCAGCCTTCCACTGTGCCCGGAGCGCCCGCAGTGGCGTCAGGGGACATGCGGGACGCGGACCCGCTCGCTGTCATCAAGGCCGACGCCGCCGCGGCCCACCGCGAGGACCAGGGCACCAGCTGGCTGGTCGACCAGCGGGTCGCGGACCGGTTCAAGACCTGCACGGCTCTTGCTTCCTGCGGTGTACGCAAGCCGATCTTCCGCGATCTCACCGGCGACGGCCGATCCGAACTGGTCACGGCCGTGGATGTCGACGGCCGCCTGAGCGAGATGCGCGTCTATCACGCGCAGAAGGGCGGCGCGGTCGTACGGGTCCTGTCGCGCCGGGCCGTCCTGGAAGGCGTCGAGGTTGCCGCCGGACACCTCGCCATCCGCGAACCGACGTCCAATCCGTCGCTCGTCTACGTGTCTCACTACGTGTGGGACGGCAGCATGATCGCGCTGCATGAGCTCAAGCTCGACTCCTGCCGCACACTCAAGGACACCTCCACCAGCCCGTGTGCCAAGCCCTCCCCGCGGCCGGAGGCCCGATGAGTGGCCGTCTGGAGCGCCTGCGCCCGTCGTGGACGTACAGCCTGCGCTGGAAGATCGCGCTCACCATCGCCGCCGTTTCGTGCGCCGTCGCCGCGATCCTCGGTGTGCTCGTCCACAACGTGCTGACCCGGCAGCGGGTCGAGGAGGTGCGCAAGGAGGCACGCCAGCGGTTGGACTCGGCGCTGAAGGACTTCTCGTACGGGATGCAAGGGGCTGCCACAGGCCGTACGGGGCAGATCGATGAGCCGCGGCTTCCCGAGCCGTTGCGCGAGTTGGTCAAGGCAGGCGATCGCGGCGTGATGGTCGGCGACCTCGACAACAAGCCCGTCATGTGGGCGGCCGCCCCGGCCGGTGGCCACGTCCTGGCTCTCTACGTCCCCTACGAGGACACCCGCGACCACCTGCGCCAGATGGACACCGCGATCCTGGGATCCGCGGTCCTTGCCGCGGGAAGCATGGCGCTGGCCGGTACCTACATCGCCGGCCGGATCAGTCGCCGCCTCGCCGCCACCGCGGCTGTCGCCCGCCAGATCACCGAGGGGGACCTGCACGCACGCACCGGCATCGCAGCCGGAGGCAAGGGAGCCGAGCATGACGCGGTCAAAGCGGTGGGCGTCGCCCTGGACTCCATGGCGCAATCCCTGCAACAGCGCCTCGAGTCGGAGAAGAGATTCACCGCGGACGTCGCCCACGAGCTTCGTACTCCGCTCACCGGAATGCTGGCCGCCGCCGGGCTGCTGCCCGAGGGCCGTCCCAGAGAAATGATCAACGACCGCCTGGGGGCCCTGCACACCCTGACCGAGGACCTCCTGGAAATCTCTCGTCTGGACGCGGGAGTGGAGAAGCCCGAACTCGCCGAAGTCGAGCTGGGGTCCCTGGTGCACCGAGCGGTCCTCGCCACGGGCCTGGCGTGTGAGGTGCACGTCGTGCGTGATGCGCACGTCCGTACGGACCGCCGCCGCCTGGATCGCATCATTGCCAATCTCGTCGTCAACGCCCACCGGCATGGGGCGCCCCCGGTGAGTGTGCGGGTGGACGGCCCGGTCCTGGACTTCCGCGACCACGGCCCCGGTTATCCCGCGGAGCTGATTGACGACGGCCCGCAGCGCTTTCGCACCGGCGATCCCGGGAGAGGCAAGGGACAGGGCCTGGGCCTGACCATCGTGATGGGCCAAGCTCATGTACTGGGGATCGACGTGCAGTTCAGCAACCACCCACAGGGTGGCGCCCGCACCACGCTGCACTTGCCCACCAAGCCTCGCCCGTAGCGCCCGTGAACCGTGGGACGAACGTCCCCGCGTGGAAGGCCGCGGTGCGGGAACCCGGATCACGAAGGCCGACAGAAAGGCCCGGAAAGACCCGGAAAGGCCCGGGCAGAGAGGTGATGACGGATGGGTTGGGTGAAGGCAAGGGTCAGGCAGGTGCTGGGGCGTAAGAAGGAGGTCGACGGCATCGCCCTGCGCGACGAGCCCCTGCGGGCCGAAGGCGTGCACGAGAAACAGCGTGGGCGCGAAGAGGAGCAGATCCGGCGCGGAGTGCACGAGTAGGCGTCAGGTCGCAACGGTGTCCAGGCAGCGGTGCGGGTCCTGGCGAACGTCAGCACACACAGCGCCGAGTCCCGGCAGAGACGCCGCGCGCCTGAGGTGGAGCGACGTTACGTTGAGATGCAGCCGGGTCCTCGGAGGGGGGCGGGGCCGAAGGACACGAGAAGCCTCGACGGCGCTGACTCTTCGGTCCCCAGGGGGGAGAGAGGCAGACATCACGTCATGGGATTCCACAACCGCCGGGCAGCCGGCCAGGAACTCGGCCGTCGGCTCAAGGAATGGGCAGCCGGCGGCGAGCTTCCACATCTGCTCGTCCTCGCGCTGCCCCGCGGCGGTGTGCCGGTGGCGGCCGAAGTCGCCCGGGCGCTCAGCGCGCCACTGGACGTGCTCGTCGCGCGGAAGATCGGCCTCCCCGGACGGCCGGAGACGGGCATCGGCGTGATCGTGGGCGACGACCCGCCGCTCTTCGACCAGCGGGCACTGGACATGCTCGGCCTCAGTGAGGACCGTCTCGTCCAGGACGTGGCCCGTGAGCGTGAGGAGCTGAAGCGCCGAGAGCTGCTCTACCGCGGGGACCGGCCCATGCCCGACGTCAAGGACCGCGCCGTGGTTGTCGTCGACGACGGCCTGGCCACCGGCGCCACCGCACGCGCCGCTCTCCGTCATCTCCGCCGTCTGGAACCCGCCCGGCTGATCCTCGCCATCCCCGTCTGCCCTCCCGAGTCCGCCGCGGAGATGAGCTCGGAAGCCGACGACGTCGTCTGCCTCCTGCAGCCGTCCGACTTCCAGGCGGTGGGCCTCTGGTACGAGAACTTCGAGCAAGTGAGCGACGACGAGGTCATCGGGACCCTGAACGAACACAGGACCCCGACACACACCCCGTGACGGGCGACCGCTACCGCCTCTCGGACACGGCGGGATCAGCCCCTGCCCTGGACCAACCCGCTCCGCACCTTTGACTCAAACACCTCAGGAGGGACCGACCGTGACCGTCCCGCAGCCGCCTGGCAGGCCTGACCCGACGCACCCCGACCCGGTCCCGCCGAACCCCACGCCCCCGCCGTCACCTCCCGGCCCGGAACCCGGCCCTGCCCCCGGCCCAGTGCCGCCGCCCGGCCCCGACCCCGTGCCCCCCAAGCCCCCCGTCCCTGGCCCCGACCCCGTACCGCCGACGCCCGAGCCGCCCCCCCCGCGCCCTAGCACCTTCACAGCCAGGCAAGGCCGGATGGCCTCGGTGTTTCCCCGGGCGGTCGGGCGGTTACCCGGCTTCCGAACCGACGGCGGACCGACGGTCGGCTGCCGGCCGACCCCACCTGGAGAGACTCAGCTTCCGCCCCACCGCCCCGCCCTAACCCGTCCCGTCCCTAGTAGGAAGGCCGACCCTGTGTCCACGAAAGTCTCCGACTACGTCCTTCAGCGACTGCGTGAGTGGGATGTCGAACGCGTCTTCGCCTACGCCGGTGACGGCATCAACGGTCTGCTCGCCGCCTGGGGGCGAGCAGACAACAAGCCGCAATTCATTCAGTCCAGGCACGAGGAGATGTCCGCCTTCGAGGCGGTCGGATACGCGAAGTTCTCCGGCAAGGTCGGTGTGTGCGCTGCCACCTCGGGGCCGGGGGCCATCCATCTGCTGAACGGTCTCTACGACGCGAAACTCGACCACGTTCCCGTGGTCGCGATCGTCGGACAGACCAACCGCACCGCCATGGGCGGTTCCTATCAGCAGGAAGTCGACCTGGTGAGCCTCTACAAGGACGTCGCCTCCGACTTCTGCGAAATGGTGACGGTTCCCGAGCAGCTTCCCAACGCCATCGACAGGGCCATGCGTACCGCTTACGCCCGCCGGACGGTGACCGCGATCATCATCCCCGCCGACGTGCAGGAGCTGGACTACTCACCGCCGACCCACGCGTTCAAGATGGTGCCGTCAAGCCTGGGCATGGCCTCGTACGCGCCCGTTCCCGCCGCGGCCGAGATCACCAGGGCCGCCGAAGTCCTGAACGCGGGAGAGAAGGTCGCCATCCTCATCGGCCAGGGCGCACGGGGTGCACGCGCCGAGGTCGAGGTGCTCGCCGAGAAGCTGGGCGCCGGGGTCGCCAAGGCGCTCCTGGGGAAGGACGCGCTGCCCGACGATCTGCCGTACGTGACCGGGTCCATCGGCCTCCTTGGCACCCGCCCTTCGTACGAACTCATGCAGGACTGCGACACGCTGCTCGTCATCGGCTCCAGCTTCCCCTACACCCAGTTCATGCCCGATCTTGACCAAGCCCGAGCGGTACAGATCGACATCGATCCGCACATGATCGGGCTGCGCTACCCCTTCGAGGTCAACCTGGTGGGTGACGCCAAGGAGACGCTCAACGCCCTGCTGCCGCAGCTGAAGAAAAAGAAGCACGGCTCCTGGCGCAAGAAGATCGAGAAGGACACCGCGCGCTGGTGGGAGGTCATGGAGCGGCGTGCCGCGGTGGAGGCCGACCCCATCAACCCCGAGTACGTCGTGCACGCGCTCGACGCCTTGCTGCCCAACGACGTGATCCTCGCCGCCGACTCCGGCTCCGCCGCGAACTGGTACGCCCGGCATCTGCGCATGCGCGGGACGATGCGCGGCTCCCTGTCCGGCACCCTCGCCACCATGGGGCCCGGCGTTCCCTACGTGATCGGGGCCAAGTTCGCCCATCCCGGACGCCCCGCCATCGCCATCGTGGGTGACGGCGCCATGCAGATGAACGGGATGGCCGAGCTCATCACGGTCGCCAAGTACTGGCGTGAGTGGCAGGACCCGCGGCTGATCGTGGCGGTACTCAACAACCAGGACCTCAACCAGGTCACCTGGGAGATGCGGGCCATGTCCGGAGCCCCGCAGTTCCTGCCCTCACAGGCACTGCCCGACGTGCCCTACGCCGACTTCGCCACATCCATCGGACTCGACGGCGTACGGGTGGAGAAGCCGGGAGACGTGGAAGCGGCCTGGCACCGCGCACTCGGCGCCGACCGGCCGTTCGTCATCGACTTCCGCACCGACCCAGCGGTACCGCCGATCCCCCCGCACGCCGGCCTCGACCAGATCGAAGCCGCGGCGTCGGCCATCCTCAAGGGCGACAGTGACCGGGTCGGCGTGATCCGGCAGGGTCTCAAGGCCAAGGTGCAGGAAATGCTGCCGGGGCGCGGGTCCGGTGGTGGCTCCTGACGGCCCCTCAACATCCGCCCCCTGACTCAGACGGAGAGGACTCCCACGTCATGCCGACGCCGGACACGATCGACGCGGGCCCTGAGTTCCCTCCGCACGTGCTGAGGGAATACGCGCTGCTGGCCGACGGCGAACGGGGCGCTCTGATCGGCCCGCACGGCGACATCGCCTGGATGTGCGCGCCGCGGTGGGACTCCGACGCCGTGTTCTCGGCGCTCGTGGGAGGCAGCGGCACCTACGCCGTCACACCGCTCGACCCTCGGCACGTATGGGGCGGCTTCTACGAGACGGGCAGCCTGATCTGGCGCAGCCGCTTCATCACCGGCGAAGGCCCCGTCGAGTGCCGGGAAGCCCTCGCCTTTCCCGGCGAACCCGACCGCGTGGTGCTGCTGCGCCGGATCCTGGCGACGGACTGCCCCGCACGGGTACGGGTGTTGCTCGAGCCGCGCGGCGCGTTCGGCGGCGACAGCAGTGACCACGTCCGGGGCCACCAGGGTGTGTGGACAGGGAAGACCGGCCCGCTGAACTGGCGCTGGACCGGCGCGACGGCGGCGCGTGCGACCCGCGCCCCGAACGGCGGCGGCGAGCTGCTCACCCTCGATCTGACCGTACCTCCGGGCGGACATCACGACCTCGTACTGGAACTTTCGCCCAACGCGCTGCCCGAGGAGCCGGTGCTTCCCGACACCGCATGGGCCGCCACCGAGGCGTCCTGGGCACGCAACTGCCCCGAGCCCCCGGAGACCATCGCGACACGCGATGCCCACCACGCACTCGCCGTCCTGCGCGGTCTGACCAGCAGCGGCGGCGGCATGGTCGCCGCCGCCACGATGTGTCTGCCGGAACGCGCGGGCGCGGGCCGCAACTACGACTACCGCTATGCGTGGATCCGCGACCAGTGCTACGCGGGCATCGCCGCCGCGGGCGTCGGAGCCACCGGCCTGCTCGACTCCGCGGTCGGCTTCGTCTCGGCCAGACTTCTCCAGGACGGACCGGAGCTCAAGCCCGCCTACACCGTCACCGGCCGTGCCGTGCCCTCCGAGCAGACGCTGGATCTGCCCGGATACCCAGGGGGAACCGACAAGATCGGCAACTGGGTGAACCAGCAGTTCCAGCTCGACGTCTACGGCGAGGCCCTGCAACTGCTGGCTGTCGCGGGCCGATCCGACCGGCTGGACCCTGATGGCTGGCGCGCCGTCCAGGCTGCGGTCGACGCGGTCGAACAGCTGTGGAACCGGCCCGATGCCGGCATCTGGGAGATCGACGACCGGCTCTGGACCCACTCCCGGCTCAGCTGCGTCGCGGGTCTGCGCGCGGTCGCCGCGCTGCCCGGCGTCGGCAGGGAACTCGCGCGCCTGACCTCACTCGCCGACACGGTCCACGCCGAGACGGCACGTACCAGCCTGCACGCCGACGGCTACTGGCAGCGGGCGCCGGACATGCCGGGGGTCGATGCGGCGCTCCTGCTGCCACCCGTCCGCGGCGCGTTGCCGGGGTCCGACCCCCGAACTCTCGCCACCCTGCGCGCCGTTTGCGATGAACTGGCCCGCGACGAGTACGTCTACCGCTTCCGCCATGACGCGCGACCGCTGGCCGAAACAGAGGGCGCGTTCCTGCTGTGCGGCTTCATGATGGCGCTGGCCGAGCACCAACAGGGGCACACGGCGAGCGCCCTGCGCTTCTTCGAACGGAACCGGGCCGCCTGCGGACCTCCCGGCCTGTTCTCCGAGGAGTACGACATCATCCAGCGGCAACTGCGCGGCAACCTCCCGCAGGCCTTCGTCCACGCACTGCTCCTGGAATGCGCCGGCCGTCTCAGCGAGGGGCAAGATCACTGACCGTACGATTCGAGCGTGCCGCGACGCCTGATGTCGAGTGTCGCGCAGTGGAATGAGCCGCCGAACGGGGCGTAGTGCAGCAGGTCGCACGGGATCGGCTCGAACCCCCAACCTTCGAGCGCGCGCAGCATGTTGGTGTGGTGCCGCTCCGCGATCACCCGTTTCTCGTCGATCATGAGAACGTTCATGCTGAGCCACCTGCCGCACATCGAGGTGAGCTTGAGCAGACGCGCGTCGATCGGATTGGGCTCGGGGGCGACGAGAACGTCCCATGAGTTCAGGACGTCGGGCAGGTGGTCGACATCGACGTACTCGGGATTGACCAGCACCTTGCCGGGCGCGAGAGGCATGAATGTCGTGTCGATGTGCATGGGCGCGCGGCAGCGGCTCTCGATTTCGTGAATGCGATAGCCGGGGCCGAGATGGCGACGCAGCCAGTCGATGCCCATCCGATTGGTGACATTGCTGCGTGTGACGAACAGATCGCGTCCCGCCCGCACGAAATCCGCCGCATCGAAAACGGGCTCGAACTCGGTGAGGATGTAGCGCATGGGCTCGTCGGCCTCGGGCAGGGAGAAATCGTCCTCGAACAATGCGTCGGTGAGTTGCGGCCTCGGCGCCGCGGTCCAGCGTGCGCCGCGCCGGAAGTAGTCCTTGAGCAGCGCGCGATAGGAGTGGGTCTCGAAGTATCGGCACGGCCACGCCATCGGCGTCTCGATGATCTCGTCGCCGATGACGAGCAGGCTGTCACGCGGGCAGGCGTTGCAAAAGCCGTGCGACGACCAGTCGGGGGTGCCGAAGGTCTCCTTGTTCTTGACCGTGTCCGGGCGTCTGACCGTGACTTCAAGGGAGCGCAGGAGATCAATGAACTGGTCGAGTTCTTCCTGCGCCGGCTCGATCAGCACGTTCGGGTACTCGAAGCCGGCGGCAAGCCCCTGCAGGCGGGCTGCCCAGGGAGGAATGTTGCAGGTCACGACGGGATGGCTGGAGGGGATCGTCGCGCCGTCGAGGCGCCCGACGATGATCTCCTCCAGAGGGTCCCACTCATTGTGGGAATTCACCGGCGAAACGAGCGGTTCCGCGGAATCGAGGGTCATGGTGGTCCACCGCCTTCACTCTCAGAAGTCGGTAACCCGCTTTCGCAGATTTTACTCAGGGGTGCGTGGAACAGCACTCCGAAACCCGGGAGCAGCCGGCCCAGGTCTTGAGGCGTTGGTCAAGGACGCGTGGTCTGTGACCGAGCGGAATCCTCCGGAGGGAAGTCGGCTACGAAGCCGCTGCGGGGCTTGGTGGGCATCCGCTTCAACGGGATGCGCAGATCCTGCTCGGGAACGTCGTACTCCAACTGCGCCAAGCGCGGAAGTACGGTGCTCAGCACCGCCAAGGTCACGTCTTCACCAGGGCAGCGGTGGCCTCGGGAGGCCTCGCCGCCGCCCTGGGGCACGAGTTCATCGCGGCCGGGCTCACGGTCGGTGAACCTCTCCGGGTCGAAGCTGTACGGCGCCTCCCACAGCCCCGGATCGTGGTTCTGGCCGTAGAGGTCGAGCAGTACGAGGGTGCCCTCGGGAATCGGCTCTCCGCGCCACTCCACGTCGTGCGGGGCCAGACCGGCCACGAACGGCGCGAACGGGTAGAAGCGCCGTACCTCGTGGGCGAAAGCCCGGGCGTAGTCGTCCCCGTTCATGGCCAGCGGCTTTCGCAGCTCAGGTCGCCGGTGCAGTGCGTGCGCGCCGAACACGGCGTACCAGGTGACGGCGACGGTGGGCCGCAGGATGTTGAGGACCTCGACGGCGGCGGTCCGTGCGTCGAGCAGTTCGCCGTCGGCGTCCCGGTGCAGGGCGACGGCCCGCACTGCGGATGGGTTCTGCGCGCTGTGGTCCGATGTCGCGCGGACCTCCTCGATCAGCTGGGCCAGTCGCTTCTCCTGACGCTGCCGGGCGCGTCGGGCCTGCCAGTGTCGCGGTCCCGCGGTCGCGAATCCGTCGACCATGGCGATGAGGTCGCGGGTGATCTGTTCGGCCTCACCGGATCGGTGGTCGATGGGGGCGCCTGCCCAAGCGCACACGGCTCGTGTGAGCAGAACACTCACTTCGTCGAAGAGTGTGATCCGGCCGTGGCCCGGCCATTGCCGGCTCGACCGCTCCCACTCCTCGGCGACGTGGCGCGCCAGCGCCGCGACGGCGGCCGCTTCCTTGAGGACCGTCACGAAGAGAGCCTTGCGCTGCCGATGCTCCGCCCCGTCAAGCGTGTGCACTGCGCCCTTGCCGAAGAGGGTGCTGAGGACCGGTTCGGGCAGTGCGGAGCGTCGCCGTACATGGTTCTCGTCGTAGAAGAACTCCACCGCGGCGGGCCCCCGCAGAGCGATGGCAGGCTTGCCCAGCAACCGGGTGCGGACCAGGCCCGGCCCCTTGCGGCGGCTCAGATCGGGAAGCCACGCATAGCCTTGGGTGAGCAGCGGCAGCGTGTTGTCGAACATGTAAACCTCCTGTCGTGGTTCGGGACTACGTAGGGGCGCCTGTCCACCGTGAGCCTGATGGGATGCCGCCACCACCGGACGACGCCGACCTCGCGTCCCTCCACGTTGTCCGTCGCGCTTGGCCGCCTGCCGAGTGCCCCGGACCGGCACGGTTCACCCATCAGGTCCCTCCAGTGGGTGCCGCGCCGCGGACTGCGTGAGCCTGTGAGGGGGATCGCTACGAAGGAGCGCAACGAGCCATGACCGTCTACGGATACTTCCTGGCATCCGAGGAGTTTGGGCCCACCGACCTCCTGTCGCAGGCCAGGGCAGCCGAAGAGGCCGGATTCGAGGCTCTCGCCATCTCGGACCACTACCACCCCTGGAACGATGAACAGGGCCAGAGCCCCTTCGTATGGTCGATTATCGGCGCCCTGTCGCAGGTCTGTTCGCTTCCCGTCACGACACTGGTCACCTGCCCCACGATCCGGATGCACCCTGCGGTCAACGCGCAGGCGGTGGCTACGTCAGCCGCGCTGACAGAGGGCCGTTTCCGGTTCGGCGTGGGGACCGGCGAGGCGCTCAACGAGCATGTGCTGGGTGACAGATGGCCCGACGCCGAGGCGCGGATGGAGATGCTGGAAGAGGCCGTCTCAGTCATCCGTCAGCTTCTTACGGGCGAGCAGGTCACCCACGACGGGCGCCACTACACCGTGGAGAACGCCCGCATCTACACCCTGCCGGACGAGCCACCGCCCATCTACATCTCCGGGTTCGGCCCTCGAGCGGCCGCGCTGGCGGGACGTATCGGAGACGGCTTCATCACCATGACCCCTGACCGTGAATTGGTCGGGCGGTTCCGAAAGGGGGGAGGCGCCGACAAGCCGGTTGTCGGAGGTGTGAAGGTCTGCTGGGGGAACGATCGTGACCAGGCCGTCCGGACCGTGCACCGCCTCTGGCCGAACATGGCCCTGCCGGGTGAACTGGGACAACTCCTCCCGACACCGAAACACTTCGAGCAGGCCTGCGAGCTGGTCACCGAGGACATGATCCGCTCCGCCTTCACCTGCGGTGACGACGTGGAGGAGCATGTGAGCGCGGTTCGCGCCTACGTGGAAGCCGACTTCGACGAGGTGTACGTCAACCAGATCGGTACCGACCAGCAGGGCTTCTTCGACTTCTACCGAACCAGCGTGCTTCCGCGGCTCCGGAGCGGCAGATGACTGAGGGACGCGCGGTCCGCGCGGCGCTGTTCGATGTCGACGGAACACTTGCGGACACGAACCACCTGCATGTGACGACCTGGTGGGAGGCCTTTCGCCAGGCCGGTCACAGGGTTTCCACGCACTCCATCCACCGGGCGATCGGACTCGGATCCGACGACCTCATCGAGCACTTGCTTGGTGAAGACCGGGACAAGGAACAGGACGAACAGATCAGCGGCGCGCACAAGACGCTGTACGGCGCCTACTCCGAACGCCTGGCGCCGCTCGACGGTGCGGGTGATCTCTTGCGCGCACTGGCGGGCCGAGGCTGGCGCAACATCCTCGCCACTTCTGCCGGTGGCCGGGAACTCGAAGCACTGCGGCGTGCGATCGACGCGGACGAGGTGATCGGGGGAACGGCCAGCGCGGATGACGTGGCTGAGGGCAAACCGGCCCCGGACCCGGTATGTCGCGCGCTGGAGCTGGCCGGGGCCGATGCCGGCGATGCGGTGTTCATCGGCGACACCGTCTGGGACATGCGGGCCGGGGTGCGGGCCGGGGTCCGTCCCGTCGCCCTGCTGTCGGGCGGTATCCCGCGGGCCGACCTGGAAGGCGCCGGCGCGGTCGCGGTCTACGAAGACCCCGCTGATCTGCTCGCGCGGCTCGACGACAGTGTGCTTACGACGCTGGAAAACGGCTGACCAGGGCGGTGCGAAGGAGGCGGTGACACATGAGCCCCACCCTTGAGCTACGCGTCGGACGACGCAAGGTGGAAGTAACTCGGCCCGAGAAGAAGCTGTTCCCGCAGGACGGCATCACCAAGGCCGATCTCGCCGAGCACTACCGGCGGGTGGCACCACGCATGCTCCCCGAGCTGCGCGGCAGGCCACTGATGCTCGAACGGATGCCGGACGGCATCGACGGAAACCGCTTCTACCAGAAGGAGGTCTCCGACTATTTCCCCGACTGGATTCATCGCGCCGCGGTGGCCAAGGAAGGCGGCGAGGTAACGCATGTGCTCTGCGACGACACCGCGACCTTGGTCTACCTCGCGGGCCAGGCGTGCATCACCCCGCACCGCTGGCTGAGCCGCGCCGACAAGCCGCGCAACCCGGACCGCCTGGTCTTCGACCTGGACCCGCCCGCCGACGACTTCGAGCCCGTACGCAGCGCGGCGCACCGCCTGCACGAGCTGCTGGACGAACTGGACCTTCCCTCGGGCCTGATGACCACCGGCTCACGCGGTCTGCACGTCGTCGTACCGCTCAACCGGCGCGATGACGTCGACGACGTGCTCGCCTTCGCGCGCTCTGTCGCACAGACGCTGGCGGCACGGTACGCGCGGGAGCTGACGACCGAGCCCCGCAAGGACGCCCGCAAGGGGCGGCTGTACCTGGACGTCGCGCGCAACGGCTACGCCCAGACCGTCGTCGCTCCGTTCGCCGTCCGGGCCAAGCCGGGCGCTCCCGTCGCGGTTCCCTTGGCCTGGGATGAACTGGACGCACCCGAACTGACCGCCCGCCGCTGGACGGTGACCGACCTCGGCGACCGCCTCGAGAAGAACCCCTGGTCGGGACTCGCACGCCGCGCGCGAGGCGTGACCTCGGCGGACCGGCGGCTGCGGACCTTGGCGGAGTGAGCGGCGCGGGCCCGGCCTTCGTCTTCGTGAACTACTCATCCCGCCGCATTGAGTCAGCTGAACTCAGTCGGTGGAGAGAGCCTCGATCAGGCGCCCTGCTTCGGGCGCGTCCAGGGCCTGGGCGGCGTCCGCGAGGGCAACCATGCCGACGAGGTCGGTGCCGTCGATCACCGGCAGGCGTCGGACCTTGTGCTTGGTCATGGTCGCGAAGATCTCGTCCACGTCGTCGTCCGCGCCGATCGTCACGGCTTCTCCCTGCGCGAGAGTGCCCATCTCCACCTCATCCGGATCGAGCCCTTCTCCGAGGACCTTCACCGTGATGTCCCGGTCGGTCACGACGCCGACGAGCCGGTTGTTCTCGCCACAGATGGGCAGGGCGCCCACCTGCAACTCCTTCAGCTTCAGTGCCGCGTGTCGGGCGCTGTCGTGTGCCTGCACACACTGAGCCCCGCCGGTCATGATGTCCCGTGCCGTCGTGGTGTTCATGGTGAGTCGTCCTTCCTGATGGTGGAATCCAGTACGTCTTCGGTGCTGCAGCTGTCCGTTTCGGCGGTCAGGAGTCCCGCTCGTGTACGTCCTCCTGCGCGTCCTCGTTCGGCGTCAGAGCGTCAGCGGCCTCACCGTCCTTGCGGGGCCGCTCACCGCCGTCCACCAGACGTATCTCGGCATCCTCCACCTCGTGGAACACCTCGTCGGCGGCCGTCTCGGCATGCTCCTCGCCGTGCGAGGGCCGGTGCTTGCGGTTGTTGTCGGGGCTCATGCGTCTCCTCTGTGTCTCCTCGCTCTGTGCGGCGGCCCTCCGCGTACCCGTCGGTCGCTCTCTCACTCGGAACAACCGAAACGACGGTTGGATCAGGCGGGGGAGCGGTCGGTTGCCCGGTCGACGCTGTCCTTCGCCAACTGCCGGTCGAGGGCGGCCCGGACCAGCGCCGCGGCCAGAACGCCCGGCTGCTCCTTGCCCGCGAGCCGCATCAGCCCGGAAGTGTTCTGCGGCAGCCCGAGGCGCTCGGCTCCCTGCAGTGTCTTGGCGTCGAGGTAGGGCCCGAACTCGGTCCACACGTCCTGCACTTCGCGCAGGAAGATGTCCGCGCCCGTGGGGCCGAGGCCAGGCACCTTGCGCAGCAGCCGCTTCAGGGCCGCCACGTCGCCGTCGGCCTTCTCACGCATCCTGCGCAGGTCCCCGCCCCATTCGTCGAGCACCAGCCGGGCGCCGTCACCGAGCTGGGTCGCGGTCCGTTCGTCGTAACGCCGGTAGCCGCCGCGTCCCAGGGCGTCGACCCGCTGCTGCCACGAGGCGTCGGCCATCTGACGTGGCCCGCGCATCCCGGCCTCGTACAGTGCCCGCGTGCTCGCCACTGCCACGGATGCCCGGATGCGGGCGCTGAGCAGACAGGAGAGGACCAGCGTGCGATAGAGCGGTTGAGGCGTGTCCGTCAACCGGATCCCGGCCTCCGCCGCGTACGTCTGTCCCGAAGTCCTGAGCAGCTCTCGCATCACAGCCTTCTGGCCGGCCATGTCTCCACCTCCTGCGTGGGCTCGCTTGCCGGGTACGCGGGGTGCGCTTCGCGGCATCTGATGGATGGCGCCCGGCGCACCCCGCGTACCCGGACGTCGCACTTCCACGCTATGGCGAACGGGTTCATCCCGCACCGTCGGCCGTTCGTCAGGCCGGGGCCACCCACGCCCTTCGCCGGACAGCCGCTGTCAGTCGTAGGCGAGCAGGCCGGTGCGGAGATGGGCGAGAGTGGCGGAGAGCAGCCGGGAGACGTGCATCTGTGAGAGGCCGAGCACGGCGCCGATCTGGGTCTGGGTCATTTCCTGGCCGAAACGCATTTCGATGATGCGGCGTTCGCGTTCGTCGAGTTCGGCCAGGAGCGGAGCCAGGGCGTGCAGATTCTCGAACGTCTCCAGGGCGGGGTCCGCCGAGCCCATGACGTCGGCCAGGGATTGGCCGTTGGCGTGGGTGTCGCCGTTCTCGCTCACGGCGTACGGGGTGTCCAGGGATCCGGCGGCGTAGCCGTTGGCGGCGATGATCGCCTCCAGGACCTGTTCCTCGGCCACCCCTAGGTCGGCGGCGAGCTCCTTGACGGTCGGTTCGCGGCCGAGCGTGGAGGACAGCCCCTCCTTGGACTTGAGTAGTTCGGTACGGAGCTCCTGCAGCCTGCGTGGTACGTGCACGGCCCAGCTGGTGTCACGGAAGTAGCGTTTTATCTCCCCGAGGATGTAAGGCACGGCGAAGGAGACGAATTCGAAGCCGCGGCTGACATCGAACCGGTCGATCGCCTTGATGAGCCCCATGGTTCCGACCTGGACGATGTCCTCCAGCTGACCGTTGCCGCGGTTGCGGAAGCGGCCTGCCACGTAGTGGACCAGGCTGAGGTTCATCTCGATCAGCGTGTTGCGCGTGTACAGATAGTCGGCGGACCCCTCTTCAAGTATCTGGAGCTGCTCGAAGAAGAGCTTCGACAGCTCCCGTGCGTCCTTCGGCGCGACCTGGTCGGCTTCCTCGATCCGCGGCAGCCCGGCGACCTCGTCCCGCGCCCGTTCGGCCGGATGGGCGTCGTCCACGTCCACTGCCTGCAGAAACATCCTCTGACTCCCCACTTTCTCGCCCTGCACGTCTCAGCTCGCGATAACCGTGAAGGGGTTCCCCTCACGGTCGCTCAGCACGGCTTCGCGCCGATCGCGGGGCCCTCTGGGCGGCGAGACGACCAGCCCGCCGGCGCCCAGGGCCGCCGCGGCGGCCATGTCGACGTCGGCCACCCGGAAGCACGCGTGCCAGCCCGCCGGCGCAGCCTCCTCGAACGTGGCGTCCTTGAGGGTGGCGACCGTGCGCAGCCCGTCGCGCACCGCGATCCGCCCGTCGGCGTACTCCACCTCGCAGCTGTCTCTCGCCCCTCTCGCCCAGCCCAGTACGCCCCCGTAGAAGAGGGCGGCGGCGAAAACGTCCCGAGTGCGTAGCTCGAGCCGGGCTATGGGGCCCTCGCCCACCCTCCAACGGTCGTCGGGAGCCTGTTCGCGCAGCCCGAAAACGTCGTCCTGGAGGCCCGCTGCCACGGCGATCCGCCCGGTGCCGGTGGCCAGCGGCCCGACGGCCACGGTGGCGCCGCGCTCCCGTAGCCGGGCCACCGTGGTGTCCACCTCAGTGACGGCGAAGTAGGGCACCCACCCCGCGGAGACGCCCAGATCACACGTCGCCTGGCTGAGGGTCCCCACCGGCGCACCGGCCATCAGTGCCAGAAAACGCGAAGTGCGCGGTGGGCCGAGCCGCCGTTGGCCAAGGAGCGGGACGTGGCACCAGCCGAGAACCCGGGCGTAGAACTCCTTGGCGGCCAGGACGTCACGTGAGGCCAGGCTCAACCAGCACGGCCCACCGTCCGCTCTGCCTGTGGCACGCGGGGGCAGGCCGTCGACCGGCGCGGTGGACCGCCGTTCGCCGGGAACCGGTTCCTGGGTCTGTCGCTCCTGCGCGTCGTTCACATAGATGTGCCTCGGCACAGCACCCTCTCCCTACGTGGTTGTGGCGGTCTCGCCCCCAGTGGTTCCGCAAAGGTCGGGGCGCATACCGGGACCTTGCTCACGCATCCCAGGGACCAAGGGCCCCGCGTGGCCGGTGCCAAAGACCCGCGCCTGCCCGCGGCCGGGGAGGCGGGCCAGAAGTCACCTGAGGGCGGGCCGTTGGTCCCGGTAGGGACGCGGGCGCCGTGGGGACAGGAGGGGTACTCATATCGATGCCGGACGGATCCGGATGGATCGAAGGAGGCAGTCAACTCATGCGAACCATCAGGCGCGTGAGGCGTGTGCTGTACGGCGCTGTGTGCCTGTCCACGAGCGAGAGGGCGCGTCGTACACGTCCTCCTGGCAGCCCCAAGGCGAGTGTCCGCACAGAACGAACAGAAGGAACAGAACGAAAGGAGCACCAGGTGCTCAGGCCCCACCCCGCCGCCCTGCAAAGCCTGCTCGAAATTCACTCCTCGCTGCGACATCTGCTGGCCCAGGAAGACTCGGCCGATACCCGCCGCAGGCTGGAGGATGTGTCATACACCCTGTGCGTGTCCACCGGTACGCGGAATCCCGATGCGGCGCTGGCCGCCGCGCGGGCTCAGCTCGCCGGAGTGGTCTCCAAGGACGACGCCCGCCTGTCCGCCTGAGCCGCTGATCACCGTTCCTGGATCGCCGATGCCCGGCGCGTCTTCGCGGATCATGATGAGCTGAGAGGTGCGTGCCGGTGACGATCACGGGTACCCGGCGTTCGAACGCATCAGCGACCCGACAGAAGGGGGCCGCCGTGAGCGAGAAGGATGGCCTGCGGACCTACCGCGGGAAGCGGAACTTCGGCAAGACGAGCGAGCCCAGCGGCGAGCGCGCGGCGCGGGACGAGGCCGCGCCGGAGACTGAAGACGAGCCGACGTTCGTCGTGCAGATCCACGACGCGAGCACGATGCACTTCGACTTCCGCCTCGAGGTCGACGGCGTACTCAAGTCCTGGTCGGTCCCAAAGGGCCCCTCGACGGACCCGCACGACAAGAGGCTCGCCATCCCCACTGAGGACCATCCCCTGGAGTACAGGGACTTCGAAGGCGTGATTCCCGAGGGCGAGTACGGCGGCGGGACCGTCATCGTCTGGGACCGCGGCACCTACCGTCCGACCAGCCACGACAAGCGCGACCGGCCGGTGCCCTTCGGCGAGGCCCTGGAAAAGGGCCATGCCACGTTCGATCTGCACGGCGAGAAACTGCGCGGACAGTTCGCGCTCACCCGGTTCCACGGCCGCGAGGAGAAGAGCGGCGGATCCGCGAAGAAGCCGACGTGGCTGCTCGTGCGGGCAGGGTCCGCACGCGGCAAGGGCAGCGGGACCCCGGACCCGCGACGAGCCCGCTCCGCACGCAGCGGCCGTACGCTGCGCCAGGTCGCCGAGGACCCGAACGCCCCGAGATGGGACTCGAACGGCGGTGAACGGGGGTGACCGGCCTACTGGACACGCTCCCTCCCGACCTGGAAGGTCGCACACGCAAGGCGGCGCCGGGTGTCGAACTGGCCGCCTCCCCGATGCTGGCGACGCTCAGCGACCGGCGTGACTTCGCCCAGGGCTGGATCTTCGAGCGGAAGCTGGACGGCATCCGGGTGCTCGCGGTCCGCGAGAACGGCAAAGTGACCCTCCGGTCCCGTTCCGGGCGGCGGCTCGACGCCACGTACCCGGAGATCGTCGACGCCCTCGCCGCGCAGAACTGCGCCGACTTCACCGTCGACGGCGAGATCGTCGCCTACTCGCACGGCCGGACGGACTTCGCGCGACTTCAGCAGCGCATGGGACTCACCCGGCCTGCCGACGTCGCGAAGAGCAAGGTCGCCGTGACGTACTACGTCTTCGATCTCTTGCGCCTGGACGGGGTGGACGTACGGCGGCTACCGCTGCGCACCCGCAAGTCCCTGCTGCGCCGCTCGATCGCGTTCACCGCTCCGCTGCGATTCAGCACCCATCGCAACGAAGGCGGTTCGGAACTGCTCGCCGACGCGTGCCGGCGCGGCTGGGAGGGCCTCATCGCCAAGCGGGCCGACAGCACCTACCAGGCGCGCCGCTCGGACGACTGGCTCAAGCTGAAGTGCTCGCAGGGCCAGGAGTTCGTGGTGGGCGGCTTCACCGAGCCCGAAGGCAGTCGCGTGGGCATCGGCGCGCTGCTCATCGGCTACTACGAGGACGGGCAGCTGCGCTACGCGGGCAAGGTCGGCACCGGATTCGACCGGCGTACTCTGCTGGCCCTGCGGAAGGAACTCGACGAACTGCGGGCGCCCCGTTCGCCGTTCGAGGGCCGGGTGGCCGAGCGGACGGCGCAGTGGGTGCGGCCGCGGCTCGTGGCGCAGATCGCCTTCACGGAGTGGACGCGCGACGGCATGCTGCGCCACCCCCGCTATCAGGGACTGCGGGACGACAAAGATCCGGCCGACGTCGTCAGGGAGCGAGGAAAGCTCTGACGGCCGGTCAGCGGCACGATCCCCACGAGGTGTGGCGGTGCCGGTGTGCTTCGCCGGGGATTGCCCGCTGCCTCGCCGGGCACTCGTGAGCGCGATCGTTGACGGCTACGACGAGGAGGCCACCGTGTCCATCACAGGAACTCATCAGCATGGTGGACGGTGTTGAACTGCTGACCGGATCGGTCTGTGCCCTGCTGGGCGCCCTCGCGACGGTCGCGGCACGCCGGGCGGTGAACGGCTGGTGAACTCCTGGCCCAGAACTTCGGCACGCCGATGGTCGGTCTGACCATGTTGCTGCTCGCTCAGAGCCCATCTCTGAACCTCAAAGCTGATCGTCGTCTACTCGTAAGTCTGGTCCTGGCTCATCGCCCAGATCGTCCAGACGATCACCGTCAGCGGAATCATGACGACCGCGGTGCCGAGCGCGACACCAGCACGCGCCCGGAAGCGATCGGCTTCCTCCTGGCCCCGCATCCTGCGCAGAGCGCCGATGCCTGAGATAACCGCAGAGATTCCCACGGGCACGGTGAAGTACACGGGAAGGAAGAGGATCCACTTCGGGACCGGGACGGGCAGCAAGGGACAGACCATCATCGCGGCGGCGACAGCACTCAGCACAAGCGACGTCGTACCCTCCGACTGCTGCCGCGCCGCCACCTGCTCATTCGATCCGGCCCTCTGCTCGACGGTCATGCTCAGGATGCTAGGCAGCGTGAACCGCGCTCCGCTTGGGCGCGCGTACTCAGGTCGTCCTGAGTAGCCCACTCCGGCCGACATGCACGACAGCGTCGCCGCCCGGGAGGCCCTCTTCCGGCTCCCGCTCATGCATCCCGAAATCGCCGTCGACACGGTCAAACGGTCGACGTCGTACAGCTCGGCCAGGACCTCCTGCGGCAGTTGATGGCGCAGGTGCACCAGGGTGAGAAGCAGCCGGTCGCAGAAGACCAGCTTCGGCTTGCGCCCGGCGCGCCGACCGCCCTGCGGCGTTCCCCACCTCGGGCTTCGCGAAGTCCGGACTGCCGCGGGGCCTCTCACGGGGCGGCGAGTTCGGCGAACAACTCGCCGAAGTGTGCGCGGGAGACACCGGACAGGGCAGGATGGGAGCAGGCCACGCGGGCCCAGGGCAGCTTCACAACTCACCCAACCCGCACGGCCCTTGTTACGGCACGGCCAAATCAGCCGGAACGTCGCTGAGAGCGGCAACCGCCTCACATGGGTTCAACCAGAGTCGCCCGCCACTCCGGGCGGGGGTCAGCCCCAACACTCGTCCAGTACTCACGGCCACGTACGATCCGTCCCTGCTGGACGGTCCAGAACGAGGCCACACGGAACACGCCGAACTCGTCATGCGGCACCTCGACTTCGGAGACCACCTCGTTGCCGTCAGCCACGATTCGCAGCACCCGAATCGACCAGCCCTCCGGATATTCGCTGTTCACCGCGACGAAGTTCTTGTTGCCAACGATGCGCTCCGCGCTGACCGGCCACTCGACCACGACGTCCTCTGCGACCAAGTCTGCGACCCCTGACCAATCGCGCGCCTGGATCCGATCCCACAAGGACTCAACCACTCCCGAAGGTTCCATGGGGGCACCCTTGCATGAGCCACTGACACCTCGTCCCTGGGAGCCTAAGGCTTGTCCCGTATAAGGGCATGAGCTGGTGCTTTGCCTGACGTACGGTCGCTGGGTGGAGTCGAAGAGGTTGAGTGAGTGCCCGTTGCACGGTGCTGGTTAGCGTCCTGGTTTCCTGGTCGGGCGGCGTCAGGCTGCGCGATCCGGCCACTGGCGTCGCCACCGTCGAGCTCAGGTACGAAAGCCAGGAGGAATGGCGCACCGTCACTTGCGAGACACTCGCCTCGACCGCAGCGCCAGGTGGGCAGGTCCGTGGACAGCAGCGGCAGACGGTAGTGGGTGGTGGGCGGTTCTTCGGGTCTGAAAGGTCTGCCAGGTCAGGTGTTGAGGAGCCCGGTCCCGAGGTGGGTGGGGCTGTGGAGTGCGGTATTGCGGTGCCGGATGGTGCTGATCAGTCCGGCTGTGCGCAGGACGGTCGCGTGTTCGCTGGCGCTTGGGGATGTGATGCCTGTGTGGGCGGCGAGTTCCTTGGTGGAGCAACCGGGGTGTTCGGCGATGGCGGTGAGCACGGCGGCCCGGGTGTGGCCCAGGAGTGCTGCCAGGGCCGCGTCGCTTGTGGGTGGGCCTGACTGTGCCGGCGGGATGAGCCAGGACTGGGTCTTTGCGAGGTGATCGCTTCGTACGGGGAAACTCATCACGGGCTGGGGCGCTGCGTCGGTGTCGATAGCGGGGGTTCCGGCCCCGAAGACCGTGGGGACGAGCAGCAGCCCGCGCCCGGCAAGGTGCAAGTCGTCGTCGCGACCCGAGAGCAGGGCGACCTCAAGCACCGGCGGGTGCCAGCGGATGCGCCGTGGGTCCAGTGAGGCGAGTATCCCTTCCATGCCGCCGGTCAGCGTCTGCCGCATCCGCACCCCCTGGTCTGCGGTCGCCGCGTTGGTGATCTGCGTCCAGTAGGGAGACAGGACAACAGCGCAGACCTGGTCCAGGCTGTCGTAGACCCGCTGCAGCAGTTCTGCGTCGTTGGGCAGGTTCCGCGCCCATGGCGGGATGGGCTCCCACTGCGCCATGAGCGCGAGGTCCGCGCGGATCTGGGACCGGGGCGTGAAACGCACCCGTTCCAGCAGCTCCGGGATACTGCCGACGCCGGTGGGGGCCAAGAAGTCGGGCGTCCAGCCCCGGGCCGGAACGAGGTTGAGAATCATGCGTGCTGCGGACTCCAGCCCAGCCAGCTCCCCAAGGGCACGGTGTCTCCAGGCTTCAAGACGCAGTGGATGGCTGTGCGGCCGGAGGGTGCGTACCGCGGCACTCAGTTCCAGCAAGGGATGCGGGGCCTGCGCCACACGCGTCCGTGCCAGGTCCTCCACCGTGAAATGAATGCGATAGACCACACGCTGCTCCCTCTGTACGGCACAGTCAGAGGTGATTCTTCGGGAATGCCATTGTTCGGTCCAGACCGAATCAGGTCGCCCGTAGCGCCTGTGGCAGCAAATGCCGTGTGCGCCCAAGATGAATTCCGCTCGGAACGGAGCGGAAATATCGCCCGTAGGCAGGAAGGAGGGATCCGCATGGACGTCGAGCTTGAACACCCTGAAGGCCAGCACGGCCGACGTCGCTGACGTATCGTCACGAAACAGCCCCAAAAGCTCAGTTAGGGCGTGCCTGGCGGGTCGGTTGCCGGATCCGGGCCGCGCAGGTCGACGAGGTGGAGGCCCTGCGGGGCCATTACCGTCGGCTGCTCGCCGAGCGCGACCGGCTGGATGCCCTGGCCAGCACCGTGGCCCGCACGATCACCGAACTGGAGCAGCCCAGGAAGGACGGCACAGACATGATCAGCATCAGCCGGCCGAAAAATCTGTTCGAGGGTATCGGGCCTGCCCGGTACATGAAGGTCCTGCGCGGCTTCCCGGAGCTGGTCGAGGCCGTTGAGCGGCATACCGCGGCGTTGAGCAAGGCCGAGATCGAGGTCGACGAGCGGGAGTCGCCGAATTCGCCAACGGTGTCCTTCGCGGGACGCCATCCTCCGGGAGCGTCACGTTGACCGCACCCATACCGTAGGCGCTGCTGTTTCGGGCAGAACCGAAACACCTTTCTGCCCAGGTCACTACTCCGTAGAGTCCCCGAATGTCGTTTCCACTAGCCAAGCGAAGTGAGGGTAAATGATCAGGAAAACGCTCATGCTCGCCGCCGCCGGCCTCATGACCGTCTCGACCGTGAGCGCTGCATCCGCGCTGGGAGGACCGGAGTTGACGGGGAAGGCGTCATGTCCGCCGAAGTACGTGTGCGTGTGGGACAACAACAGCTTCTCCGGAAAGCCGAAGTGGAAGTCCGAAGGCGACCTGAACAAGGACATGCTGTCTGATAACGGGGTTTCGATCTTCAACAACGGCCGCGCCTACCCCGGCAAGGACCACATCCGGTACTACTACCGGATGTGGTCCGGCGAGTACGCCCGGGGGTGCCTGCACTACCCAGGGGACAGTCCGACCACGGTGGTGACCTGGGACAAGCCGGTCACGCTGGAGTACGCGAAGTGGGGTGGCGAATGCTGACTAACTGGCGGAAAACAACAGGTCTTTTGGTGGCCGCCGGTCTCATGACCCTCAGCTCCGCCACCGCCGCGTCCGCGAGCTCCGGTCCTGCCCTCACCGGCAAATCCTCGTGTCCATCGAGGTACGTGTGCGTGTGGGACAACAACAGCTTCTCCGGAAAGCCGAAGTGGAAGTCGAAAGGCAACCTGAACAAGGACGTGTTCTCAGCCAACGGCCTCTCCATCTTCAACAACGGAAAGCGGTACCCGGGCGGCGACCACATCCGCTACAAGTACACCTACCAGCCGAGTGGAAAGACAGTATCGGGCTGTCTGCATTACCCCGGCGACACTCCGAACAGCAAGCGGACCTACGCCTCTGGTGTGGTCCTCAACTATGCGCAGTGGGGCGGCGAATGCTGAAGAAGGCCGGGGCACTTGCGGTGACTGGGCGCATGACCCAGTCGACCGCGTCCGTCACCACCACATCTGGGGCCTGGTGACACGGAAGGCGTCGTGTCCGCCGAGAACGTACATATCTGGAACAACACGTCGCATGCGGGAACCCTCAAAGCGGAGCCATTCCCGCCAACGCTAAGCCTTGATCCACCGATCTGAAGGCTGCGGATAACTGTTCGGGAAACGAGGAAGTGCCCTGTGACCTGCAATGATGGGAGTTCTTCAGGCTTCCAGCACGCACGAACGACAGGGCACTTCCGAGATGCAAGTTTCCACACTCCGGCGGCGGTTTCTGCTGCGTTCGACGGCCCGAATCTGATCGCGCAGGCCGGGCTGGTGCCGGCGATGCGGCTGGCCGAGAAGATGCAGCTGACCGGGGCGGGGAACGGTGGGGGCGCCTCGACGGACGCCAAGGTGCCTGCTGTCCCGCAAATGATCTCTGGGTGTGCGGACGTGGTTGTGCGGTGCGCGACCTACTCGGTCTATCCGGCGAGAGCGAGGTTGTGCAGGCGGGCGATGCCGCGCATGGCGTGGTGGACGCCATCGCCTTTGAGTCGGCAGTCACGCAAGATCTTCCACGTCTTCATGCGGGCGAAGACGTGCTCGACGCGTGCGCGGACCTGCTTGTGGGACGTGTTGTGCGCCTCCTTCCAGTCGGGCAGTTCTTCGCCCTTGCGCCGGCGGTGGGGCATGAGGAGTCCGGTGCCGGGATAGCCGCCGTCGGCGATCGTGGTGGTCTTCCCGACGGCGGCCTTGGCGCCGGATTCCTCCCATGCCTTGCAGTCGTTGCGGTTGCCGGGCAGAGGCTGGCCGATCACGTGCCGTCCACGATGAGCACGGTGCCCTTGGCGAACCGCTTGCGCTGCTGGAGCGCGAGCGTCGGACCGAGATGGTCGATGATGCGGTCTGCGGCCGACTTCGATACCCCGAACAGCGGGGCGAGCTGGCGCATCGTCAAGTTCGTGCGCCAGTAGGCGGTAACCAGCAGTGCCCGGTCCTCGAGCGGAAGACCCCACGGCCGGCCCTTGCGGACCGCATCCGCACCCTTCCGCCCCAGCACGGTCACCAGCTTGTCGAAGCCGCGCGGGCTCAGCACGGTAAACGGGGCTATCCAGGACGGCTCCGACGCCGTGATCACACCAGTCACAGCAAGATCATCGCACCCTCGACTGAGTGCCAGGAGGCGGCTTTCGCCCGACTGAGGTGCTCAGCCCTGAACTCGAATCCGACAGGCTGGGCAGAGCACTCGGTGACGCGGATACGCGTGCGGACGAGTACTCGTAGCATCGCCGCGTCCGTCACCACCGAACAGAGATGCACTGCCACCGCGACTGCGAGGTTCTCCGGCGGGCTGGTGCCGACCGGGTCTGCCACCGTTACGTACAGTGTGATGGGCAACTTCCAGCCGCTCCAGGCGAACAAGGAGCCCGACCCGATCCAGCCGATGACCAGCGGGGCAACCGGGCAGGACGCGCCCGAGCGACCGCCCAGATGGCGGCGGATCCGGCAAGCGCCCAGAATCCTGAGACAGCTTCCAGCACGTACCAGTGAGTGTTTCGCTCGGCCGGGTGCGCGATTCCCACGGTGCCGCCGACCACCCAGTACAGCGATGCCAGACCGACTGCGGCACCGACGACCGCCGCCCACGGCGGCACGGCACGTACTCCGTCGCCGACTCGCCCCGTGAACGCTTCGGGCCAGCGGTGCCGCAGATACGCGGGGACAGCGACGGCCAGCCCCAGGCCCATCCCCAGAAAGCTGAACTGGACTAGAACACCCTGCCAGACCGGCAAGGTCGTCCCGTCGCCTCCGCCGCCCTGCGGGTCGCCGCCCACATCCAGGAGCGTACTGATCACAGCGAATGGGAGTATCGAGACGAGGAAGCCCGACCCCACCCAGACACAGAACGCCACCAGCGCCCCCGGTAGCCGCATCCCCCAAGGCCGCACCAGGGCAAGGGCCAGCACGATCCCGATCACGCCATGCCGATGGTGACCGAGTTGAGGACGAGCTACTCCGCCATGTCGAGACCTTCGCCTACAGGCAACAGCCCCATGAGCGAGCCAAGCACCCACGACACCTTGATCAGCAAGTACGGTGACATCGCCAGAGCCGCCCCATAGGCCGCTGTCTGCCCGACTCGATCCCACCGTTCCACCCGAATTCCCCTTCCATCAGCAGGAATCCCATCCTCGAACGTCACCCAGCCCGGCACGTCCGCAAGACGACCACGACGAGCCTCCCCCACAGCGCGGAGAGCGCGTCCCACGAGGAGTGCAGCCTTGCCACGTAAAGGGACGGAGCACACGACTTGCCAACTCGAGCAGCACTCAGACACCCGTGCCGCAACCATCAGTTACGGGACAGCGTTTAGGGGCGACCTGGCACATCGCCCCTAGGAAACCACCGGCAAGGCCATGGACGATCCGGGCATGAAGCCGGTAGGAGAGGCCGCCGGCTCCGCAGCGGGAAATCCCTCGATGGGACCGGATGGCCGTCCCGTGGCAGCATGGATAGTGGAAGTCTGTTTGGTCCTCGGCGAGGCCGGGGCACTCGGCGGGTGAACCGGATCATGTGAAGGGTGCGATCGCGATGTCGAATCCGCAGCAACCCGAACAGCGGCGTAGTGACAAGGGCGGAGCGACCCCCCAGGACAGCGCCGAACTCAAAGCCCGACAGCCAGGAATGCCCCGCCGGGCCGGCGTTCGCGCCCACGGCACGGACAAGGGCGACAAGGGTGGCGGCCCTGGCGGCGGAACCCCGCCCGAGGAGCGCCCGGACCACCCGTAAGCCTCCGTGCACTCGGTCCGGTCAGCCGAGGCCGCCGCTGCCGAAGCTGCCGCCGTCGGACTTCCTGTGATCTTCCGGATCTTGCGAGGGGCTGCGGTGGGTGCTCGGGGTGCCGTATCCGCCATCGAGTTCATGCGGCGTCAGCCGACCGCCGTCATGGGGTACTTCGTTCGGATCCCGATACTCCCGGATCTCCTTTACGGGGCCGTCCTCGGGAAGTTTCGGCTGTTCTTCCGGCCGTGGAGGCGCGGGCTCACGCGCTCGAATTCGACGCCCCCACATAAAGGCCGCCAAAAGCATCCCGACCACTACCAGGCCGACGATCCACATGAGCAGAGCCGTGCCGGGCGAGGCGGCCAGTTCCCATTGCATAGATTCCATATAAGGGGTGTACCCGCCCTGGACAGCTCGTACCAGTCGAGGTCATTTCCAGTGCGCCGACTGGTCTCCGGGAGATGAAATGTTCCGTCCTTCGATATTCTTTGCAGTTCTCTGAATCCTGATGGCCCGCTCAGCGAGCGGCCCCTCAGACGGGCCGGTCGGCCGAGGCCTCTGCCCGGGGCTCCGCCTGGCCCTCTCCTCGCAGGTGGTACACGTTGAACGCCTTGCGGATGACGGGCTGGGCGACGTTACGGACCGGTACGCCGCCGCTGGTGATCCCGTGTTCGGTGCCCGCGTGCGCGTGGCCGTGGACGGCGAGATCCGCGCCCGCGTCGTCGACCGCCTCGGCCAGCAGATAGCTGCCGAGGAACGGATAGATCTCCAGGGGCTCGCCCGCCAGAGTGTCCGGGACCGGCGAGAAGTGCGTGAGCGCCACCCTGGCATCGCACCCCTGCTCCGCCAGCTCGTGCAGCGACGCCCGCAGTCCCTCGGCGCAGCGGCGGGTGTATCGGATGAACTCCTTCATCAGGGGTTCTCCGAACTCGCTGCCGCTGCGGCCGACGAACCCCCCGCCGAACCCCTTGGTGCCCGCGATGCCCACGCGCTTTCCGTCGACCTCCACGACGGTGCTCTGCCCCTCCAGCACCCGTACGCCGGCATCGCGAAGGACGGCGGTGACTTCGGCGGGCCTCTCGTCATGGTGATCGTGGTTGCCCAGCACGGCGACGACCGTCACCGGGAGACCGGACACTTCCTGGGCCACCACCCGCGCTTCCTCCGGTGTGCCGTGGCGAGTGAGGTCCCCGGCCAGCAACAGGAGGTCCGCACAGTCGTGCAGGGTCTCGAAGGCGGGCCGCAGCACGCCCTGACTGTCCAGACCCATGTGGATGTCCCCCACGGCTGCGACGCGGATCATGCGAGCTCCTCCGGGTGGTCGGGCGCCGCCGATTCGGCCACCACGATGTCGAAGTGGACCGTCATGCCGGCCAGTTCCTCGCGTGCTGTGTGCACGAGTTCCTCGCGGCAGTTCGCGGTGGGCACGGTTCCGACGACCGTCACGGAAGATCCGCGGGGCTCCACGCGGATGCCCAGTTCACCCAGTTGTTCCGCCGCAAGCCGTTCCTTCAAGTGGGCGATGCGGTATTCGACCGGTGCGTCGTCGTTCATCGGTTTCCTCCTTGAGGTTCGATGACGTGCAGGCGTTCCAGGAGATAGAGGAAGGCCCCCGGCATCGGCGCGTCCCCACAGTCGCGGCGAACCGCTTCCCAGTCGACCTTCTCGCGCAGTTGCCGCGCGATGGGCAGGACGGCGCCGAAGTCACAGTGATGCTCGGAGAAGGCGGCGAGCAGGGCACGCATCAGGTCGGTCGGCGCCAGAACCGGCATGCGTACCGAGTCCACCGGCAGCTCCGTGGCCCGGCCAAGCAGTTCCGTGGTCACCGGCTGGTCGGCCAGCTCGAAGATGAGATCGATGTCCTGACCGAGGCACTTGGCCTTGAGCAGCCAGTCCTCGGGCGGCGCGTACACCGTCAGACCGGCGTCTGCCAGAGTGGCCGCCACCGCGTCGGCGTCCTCGGGCTTGATGCAGAAGTCGGCATCGTGCTGGAGGTTGCCGGTGCCGCCGTGTGCGTGGACGGCGACGCTGCCGGCGAGGGCGAACTCGTATTCGTGCCTCTTGAGGACGGCGCCCACCTGCTTGGCCGCCTCCAGGATGGCTTGGTTGAGGTCGGGCGGAAGTTCCTCCGTGCTGTCCGGCTGCGGGGGCCCTTCGACCGCTTCCGCGGCCGGCCGCAGCTTGGTCACCGGCTTTCGTCCGTCGGGAGTGGTGCCCTCTGCGTTCCGCGTCACCTGCTGCTCCGTTTCCGGACGCCGACTGCCGCCACTGCTCGTGCAGGTCGGACGTCTCCGACGATCCCTGCTCCAGGCAGCGCCTCATACCCGGCCCTTCGCGGGCGCAAGTGCGCCACCTCCCTGCGCGTAGCGATCGGCCTCAGGTACTACTCACGGGCGTCGCCACTCGTCGCTTCGAAGGTGCGAGCCTGCCTGTGGCCCCATCCGCACCATGCCGCCGTCCGCGACCCATGACGCGCCGGTCACGTAGGAGGCATCAGGGCCGGCGAGGAAGGCGATGACGGCGGCGACCTCACGGGCGTCACCGGGCCGACCGAGCGGGATGCCCGGGCGCCGCGCCTCGCGCACGTCCCTGTCCTCCTGTCCGGTCATCGGCGTGGCGATCTCGCCGGGCGCGACAGCGTTGACGGTGATGTCGTGCTCCGCGAGCTCCAGGGCCATCACCTGGGTCAGCAGGCCAAGACCGCCTTTGGCGGCGCAGTAGGGAGCGGCGCCCACGCGCGGCTGATGCTCGTGCACGGAGGTCACGTTGACGATCCGGCCGCCTTCGCCCTGCTGGATCATGCGGCGTGCGGCGCGCTGGCCGCACAGGAACGGGCCTACGAGGTCGACGTCGAGCACGCGCCGCACGTCGTCGAGGTCCAGGTCCAGGTATGGGGTCGCGGTGCCGGTGCCTGCGTTGTTGACCAGGACGTCGATCCGGCCGAGCCGCTCGGCGAGTTCGTCGACCACCTCCGCCGCATCGGGCAGCTTGGTCAGGTCCATGCGGGCGACGACCGCGCGCCGGCCGTGGCGGCCCACTTCCTCGGCTGTCTTTTCGGCGCCTTCCTGATCACTGTGCCACGTGATTCCGACGTCCATTCCGGCCTCGGCGAGAGCGACGGCCGTGGCCCGTCCGATGCCGGAATCCGCGCCGGTGACCACTGCTGCTCCGGTGGTGGCAGAGCGGGAGACGGTGCTGCCGGGCATCTCACCCGGCGCTTCCTGTTCAGGTGCGGGCATCGTCTTCAGGCCTCCTGCGTTGTCGGGTCCTGTGCGGGGCGGATGGTCAGCGCGTCGTCATCGACGGCCACCAGGACCCGGCTGCCCGCGGTCAGTTGACCGTCCAGGAGCAGCCTGGAGAGCCGGTTGTCGACCTCGCGCTGGATGGTGCGGCGCAGCGGACGGGCGCCGTACTCAGGTTGGTGTCCGCGCCGTGCGAGCCAGTCCACCGCCTCGGGGGTGAACTCGATGGCGATGTCCTGGGCATGCAGTCGGCGGCGAGTCTCCTCGAGGAGCAGATCGGTGACCTGGCGCAACTGCTCACCGCTGAGCCGCCGGAAGATGACGACCTCGTCGATGCGATTGAGGAACTCGGGCTTGAAGTGCTCGCGCAGCGGCCGCAGCACCTGCTCCCGCCGAGCCTCTTCGTCGGAGTCGGAGCCGTCCGCCCGGAAGCCGAGCCCCGCGCCGCGCCCCGTGATCGCCTCGGACCCCAGGTTGCTGGTCATCACGATGACGGTGTTGGTGAAGTTCACCCTCCGGCCCTGGGAGTCCGTGAGCCGACCGTCGTCCAGTACCTGCAGCAGGATGTTGAAGACGTCTGGGTGAGCCTTCTCCACCTCGTCGAGCAGCAGCAGCGAGTACGGGTGCCGCCGTACGGCCTCGGTGAGCTGGCCCGCCTCCTCGTGGCCCACGTAGCCGGGTGGCGCTCCGACGAGGCGGCTGACGGTGTGCCGTTCCTGGAACTCGCTCATGTCGAGCCGGACCATCCGCTCCTCACTGCCGAACAGCGCCTCGGCCAGGGCCCGGGCCAGCTCCGTCTTGCCCACGCCGGTCGGACCGAGGAAGAAGAAGCTGCCGATGGGCCGGTCGGGGCTGGACAGACCGGAGCGCGACCGGAGCACCGCCTCGGCCACGGCGCCGACCGCCTCGTCCTGTCCGACGACGCGCTCGTGCAGATGCTGTTCCAGTCCGAGCAGGCGGTCCTTCTCCTCCTGGGTCAGGGTGCTGACCGGGATGCCGGTCTGCCGGGCCACGACTTCGGCGATGTCGTCGGCGGTCACCTCGACGATCTGCCCGTCGCCCGGTTCGCGGCTCTGCCCGGCCTCGATCTTGTGGGCCAACTCGCTGATGCGGTCCCGCAGTTCGGTGGCGCGTTCGTAGTCCTCCGCCGCCACCGCCTGGTCCTTGTCGCGGATGGACTGCTCCATCTCGCGTTCCAGGGCGCGCACGTCCGAGCCCTTCGTGCGGGCCCGCAGGCGCACCCGCGCTCCCGCCTGGTCCATGAGGTCGATGGCCTTGTCCGGCAGGAGTCGCTCGGTGAGGTAGCGGTCGGACAGCTCCACGGCGGCGAGCAGCGCCTCGTCGGAGTAGCGCACCTGGTGGTGTGCCTCGTAGCGGTCGCGCAGCCCGCGCAGGATCTCCACCGCGTCCGCGGCTGTCGGCTCCGCGACGAGGATCGGCTGGAAGCGGCGGGCAAGGGCCGCGTCCTTCTCGATGTAGCGCCGGTATTCCTCCAGGGTGGTTGCCCCGATCACATGCAGTTCGCCCCGGGCCAGCGCCGGTTTGAGCATGTTGCCCGCGTCCATCGATCCGCCTTCGGAGCCACCGCCGCCTGCTCCGACCACCGTGTGCAGTTCGTCGATGAAGACGATCAGCTCGTCGGAGTGTGCGCGCACCTCGTCGATGATTCCGTTCAGCCGCTCCTCGAAATCACCGCGGTAGCGCGTGCCGGCCACCACGCCGGACAGGTCGAGCGCGATCACACGACGGTCGGCGAGGGTCTCGGGTACGTCGCCGTCGGCGATCCGCTGCGCCAGACCTTCCACCACCGCGGTCTTGCCGACGCCCGCGTCACCGATGAGCACCGGATTGTTCTTGCCCCGCCGGGAGAGCACCTCGATGGTCTGCTCGATCTCTTCCTCACGGCCGATGACCGGGTCCACCCTGCCTTCCCCGGCAAGGGCGGTCAGGTCCTGCCCGTACCGGTCCAGGGTGGGCGTGGCCCCGCCCGTGGTCTGTCGGTGTTCCGTGGCGCCCGGCTGCCCCTGGGGGGCCTGCGGTGAGGGGCCGGGGTCGAATCGCGCCGCGTTGAGGATGTGTCCGGCAGCACTGTCGGGATTGGCGGCGAGCGCCATGACGATGTGCTCCGCGCCGATGTATCCGGCCCCGGTCGCGAGCGCCACCTCGTGCGCGTCGAGCAGCGCCCGCTTGACGGCGGGCGTGAGCGCCACCGCCTGCGGGGCCGGGCCGCCCTCGGTCTCGCCGGCGTGCCGGTCGATCTCGTCGGCGATGGTCTCGGGGTCGGCTCCCGAGCGCGCGATCAGGCCGCGGGTCGGCTCGAGGGTCAGGGCCGCCCGCAGCAGGTGCTCGGTGTCGAGGTTGCTCTTGCCGTGGTCCGCTGCGTACGAGGCGGCCGTGGTCACCAGCTGCCGTGCGGGCCCGCTCATCAGCCTGCCGATGTCGATGTGCCGCCGCCCGCTGCCGAGGAACCGTGCGAAAAGCTCCCCGAAGGGGTCCTGCCCGAACCCCTCGGGCCCCGTGAAACCGCTGCTCATGGTCGTCCATTCCGACGTCCCGGCCGACCGGGACGCCCTGGTGCGTGGTCGCGTGGTGGGCCTGTTGCCCGGGCGCCGTCAGTCCCGGCTGTCCTGAGCCGGGGGCAGGTCTTCGTCGGGGAGGACGTGGACCGCAGCTTCCTCGGCACCGGCCGCGCCGCCGTCGATGCCCTCGTCCGTGGCGACGGTTTGTCCGGTGGTGTCCGGGTGGGCGCCCTCGTCAGGAGCGACCAGGCGGCCGGCGCGGGTATCCCCGGCCTGCGGGTCGATGGGCTCGCCCGCACCGCCGGGCAGGTCGCCGACGCCGTCACCGGCGGGCGGCTCGGCGTCGGGCGTCTCCTGCCGGAGCCGTTCGTCGAGCGTCTCGCCCTCGTGCTGTTCCGCCGCTGTCGTGCCGGGCTTGGTGACGCCGAGCGGCTTCTCGGGTGGTGAATAGCCCTCGTCGAGCATGTCGTCGTACGTACGCTCGTCCACCGCGTTGTCGAGGTCCAGCGGCGCCGCGTCCTCCTGCTCCTCGTTGCCACCGGTGGGCTGGTAGGAGTCGTCCGCCATGTTCTGGTCGCTCATGACTACCTCGTGCTTCGGGGGTGTGGGGGCGTCACGCTTCGTCCTTCGATCGTCGCCCGCCGGTGCTCGAAGTGCCCGCGTGGCGCTGTGCCAAACGCGTGGGCCTGTCGTCCGCTGTCGCGCCTTGAGGGTGCTTGTCGGACATGCGCGAGGCGGGCCGACCGAGGGTGCGGGGTGGTGACGGTCGGGGAATCCGACGTGTTCGCTCGGGACGTGGATTCCGCTATTCGGGCGTCCGGGGGACGCATGTTCAGGCTGTGGGGGAGCGTGGCCCTGTGCAGCGGGTGCGTGCCTTGGTGGAGTGCGGGTACTCGGCGGCCATGCGTATCAGCGTGATTGACGTCGGATCGAACACGGTGCGTCTCGCGGTGGCGGATGCGGTGGGCGGCGCACCCTTGCCCGTGCACACGGCGAAGCGGCGGTTGCGCCTTTCGCAGCTGGTGGGACCCAGCCGTGAGCTGGGTCCTGAGGCGGTTGAACGGCTTGCCGACGCGGTGGCCACCGCGCGGGCGGAGGCGGGGCGGTGGGGGTCCGGTGAGCCGTACGTTTTCGCCACAGCGGTGGTACGTGATGCTCCGAACCGTGACGAGATCCTGCGCACGGTCCGTGCGGAGACCGGCGTTCCGTTGCAGGTCCTGCCCGGTGAGGTGGAAGCCGAGCTCATCTTCCTGGCCGCACGCCGCTGGATGGGCTGGCGGGCCGGGCCGCTGGCCGTGCTCGACATCGGTGGCGGCTCTCTGGAGGTCGCCTTCGGCCGGGGTCGGCTTCCGGATTTCGCCGTGTCCTTGCCGCTGGGGGCCAACCGCCTCACGCGGGAGCACCTGCACGACCAGGACGTGCCCTCGGAGAAGGCGCTGAAGGCGATGCGACGCCGGATCCGCCATGAACTGCGCGACGTCGCCGCCCGTATTCAGTGGGAGGCGCCCCTGACCGCGGCCGCCACCTCCCGGACTTTTTGCCAGCTCGGACGTCTCTGTGGAGCCGCGCCCGGCCGTCATGGTCCGTTCGCCGACCGCCGGCTGCGGCGCCGTGCCCTGGGCGAAGCGGTGGAACAGCTGAGCGCCCTGCCCGCGGCACGCCGTTCCGAACTGCCGGGAATCTCGGCACCACGAGCTACTCAGTCTCTGGCCGGAGCCCTGGTCGGACACACGGCGATGAAACTCATGGGCCTGGAATCCCTCACCCTGTGCCCCTGGGCCATACGCGAAGGGCTATTGCTCCGCCGCATAGAAGATCCGGACGCCTGGCAGCACGAACTCCACGCCGACGAGGATGAGGGCACCCAGAGCGGCAGGCAGCTCTGGCTGGCTGCCGGAGGGGGCAAGGACGGTGGGACCGGCCACAGCGAGTGACGGTTGAGCGACCTCGCGCCGGGTGTCGCGGCCGGCCGCGACCGTGCCGTGAACGGAGGCAGGGAGGATGATGGAGGGGACAGGCCTCGGGTGGTAGCCGCCTGCACAAGGCCAGACCGGCACCACACGGGGCTCGAGGGTGACCATCGACCGCAGAACGGTACGAAGATGAACAGCCATAGGGCAGCCAGAAGCGAGGTCATGGCCAGTCGCTCGGTGTTCGGTGCACCCTGTTGGGTCAGCTTGACCACGCGTGATCTGTCGGCTGCGGAGAAGTTCTACACCGCTGTACTGGGGTGGGACTGGCGCAGCGGCAAGCTGGGGGACCAGTACAGGTTCGCGAGTGTGGGCGGCGTGCCGGTGGCGGGTGTGTCCGCCGTGGAGGCCATGGGGCAGAAGGCCTTCGCGTGGACTCCGTTCTTCGCCGTGTCCGACGCGGACGAGACCGTGGCCCGGGGCCAGGAGCGCGGCGGGACGACCGCGGTGGGGCCCATCTCGTTCCCGCCGGGCCGGGCCGCTCTGCTGGCCGATCGCGACGGAGCGGTCTTCGGCGTCTGGGAGGGGGAACTGGTGGCCGACTGGGAGGAATGGCGCCGCGCGGCTCCGGTCTTCGTGGAGCTTCACACGCGGGATGCCTTCGACGCGGCCATCTTCTACGCGGAGGTCCTCGGCTGGGCGTCCGAGGCGGAGGGCTCCTGCGAAGTCCACTATGAAAACGAGAAGGTCGTGTTGCGCAGCGGGGCTGACACCGTGGCCCACATCCATTCGGGCGCTGTCGATTCCGCGCGCGATCCCGCGATCCGGCCCCGCTGGCAGATCCACTTCGCTGTGGCCGACGTAGAGGCGTGTGTCCAGGCCGCGCGAGCCCACGGCGGCAGCCTCGTGAAGGAGGCAGGTGACGTGGGAGAAGCCGTCCTGAGTGATTCGGACGGCGCGCGTTTCGTGGTGAACTCGCGATCTGCTCAGTGAGCGCTCAGGCAGCGACTGTCGCGTACGGCGAGCGCTGCACTGAAGAGCCCCGGCTGGACGGGGGAGACCAGCCGGGGCAGTAGAGCGTGGCAAGCGGAGGGCGGTCGCCTCTCGGCGAAAGGCTCCATGGGGCTTCAGCCGAACGATCTTCCCCATGGGCTATAGGTGAGGCCCGGGGACACTGTCCCCTCCGCAGCCACACCTAGAGGAACGACGACCCGTCTTTGGGTGTTCCAGACCGGCGCCGCCTTTGGGTGTGAACTGGGGCACACCGGGGCGGACCGTGCAAGTGGCTCAGGCGGCTGCTCGCAGCTCGGCCGGCTCGCGTGCTTGTTCGCGGACGCGGGCGCAGCTTTCCCGGATGAGGCGGGAGACGTGCATCTGGGAGATGCCGAGCTGTTCCCCTATCCGGCTCTGCGTCATGTGCTCGAAGAAGCGCAGGTAGAGGATGGCGCGCTCCCTCTCGGGCAGCCGCTCGAGACCCATTTTGGCGGCCTCGCGGTCGTTGACCAGGTCGTAGGAAGGGTCAGGTTCCCCGAGCGTGTCCGCCATGCTGAAGCCGTCGCCGCCAGAGGGGGACAGCTCGGCGTCGAGGGAGAGGGCCTGGTAGCTGTCGATCGCCTTGAGGCCGTCTCGGACCTCGGTCTCGCTCAGGTCCGCCTTCGCCGCGATGTCGCTGACCGACGGCTCGGGGCTGCCCGGCTGCTGCATCAGCTCGCGGCGGGCCGCGCGGACCTTGCCGCGCAGTTCCTGCACACTGCGCGGCACGTGCAGGTCCCAGAGGTGGTCACGGAAGTGGCGACGCAGTTCGCCGGTGATGGTCGGCACCGCATACGGCTCGAACGGACCGCGGTGCGGATCGAAACGGTTGACGGCCTTGAGCAGGCCCATGGCCGCGACCTGTTTCAGGTCCTCCAGGCTCTCGCCCTTGTTGCGAAAACGGGTGGCGATGCGGTGTGCCATCGGCAGCCACGCCTCGACGACCAGCTCGCACAGCAGGTCCCGCTCGGGGCCCGCGTCGAGGCGGGCCAAGCGGGCAAAGGCTGCCGTGGTGTCGGGGGAGTCGACGTGCGGGTGGCGCGAGCATCGGCGTCGCGGCGCTGTGGAGATGCTGTCGGTGAGCATGAGAAATCGCTCCTCAACGAATCGTCCAGCAAGGATCCGCGAGGGCGTGACACCGAAGAGCGTCATCCAACCGGAGCGCGGTCACGCCGCTCGCGGGCAGATGCCTACATTCCGAAGCATCAACTTGCGTCTGCCCCACCGCCCTCAGCGCAAACTGGACGCCTGTCGCAGCAGGCGAAATCCGCCGGCCGCCTCCGTCGGGCAGGCTTCAGGTGTCGCGCTGGTTGTAGGCGTCGGCGGCCCGCTCGTTCAAGGCGCTGCCCCACGTCTGGAACCGGCTGCTCACCGCTCCCTCCGGCGGCTCGACCTCGGCGCCGCGACGCAGGCGAGGGCGCCCGGGGGCCGCCTGCGGCAGCATGCGCGCCACCACGCCGTTGAGGCGTGTCGTCACCGCGGGCGCCAGGCCATGAGCCAGATCCGCCGCACGGGCCAGGGGAGTCAGGACCAGCCGGGTACGGCGCCGGATCACGGCGTTGACGATGCGTTCCGCGGCGCGTTGCGCGTTCATCGAGACCAGCGGCGCACCGGCCACCGCGGAGAACCAGCCGAACTCCTTACTGCGCGAGCCGCCGAACTCGGCTTGGAGGTGCGAGCCGGTCCGCATCAGACCGGGATACACCGCGGTGACACTGACGCCGCTCGCGGCGACTTCGGCGTGCAGGCCTTCCGCGAGGATGCCCCCTGCCGCCTTCGCGCTGGCGTAGGGCAGCAGATGGGGAACGCCCAGGAGCCCGCCCACCGAGGAGATGACGGCCAGCCGCCCTCCCCGCTCGCTCGCCCTGAGATAGGGGAGTGCTTCGAGGCAGGTGTGCACGGCCCCCATGAACATCGTGTCCATGGCGTCCCTGAACTCCTTGGCACCGACGGCTTCCAGCGGCGCAACCTGGATGATGCCCGCGTTGGCGATGACGATGTCGGGGCCGCCGCAGGTGTCGTGGGCGGTCCGGAACATGGCGTGGACAGCCTCCTGGTCACGGACGTCACAGACAGAGGTGTGGACGGCGACGCCGGGCCGGCGGTGGAGGAGTTTCTTCTGGGCCGATGCGAGTTCGTCGGCGTCACGGGCCGCGATGATCACCGTGCAGCCGCGGGCGGCCAGCCGGTCGGCCATGAGCAGGCCAAGGCCCCGCGATCCGCCGGTGACGAGCGCGGTATGCCCTGAGAGGGACTTCGCTGTGGTCTGTGACATGAGTGCCTCTCCATCCCTCACATGCCGTGCACCGCGGCCGCGGTGCACGCGGTTCGGCCCGCGGTTCAGGGCTTGAGCAGTGTCTTGATCATGCCGTCTTCCTTGTCCTGGAACATCTGGTACGCCTTGGGACCGTCCTCCAGCGGCATGTGATGCGTGGCGAAGGCGTCGACTCCCAGCGGGTCCTCGTCGGTGAGGAGCGGCAGCAGGTCGTCCACCCAGCGCCGCACGTTGGCCTGCCCCATGCGTACTTGGATCTGCTTGTCGAACATGGTCAGCAGTGGCATCGGGTCGATTGCGCCGCCGTACACCCCGGAGATGGAGATGGTGCCTCCGCGCCGAACGATGTCGATCGCTCCGTAGAGCGCATCGAGGCGGTCGACACCGAAACGTCCCATCAGTTTCTCGGCCACGGCGTCGGGCAGCAGCCCGACGCCCCGCTGGGCGGCCTTCGCGAGCGGCGCGCCGTGCGCCTCCATGCCGACCGCGTCGATGACCGCATCGGTGCCGCGCCCGTCCGTCAGGTCACGGATCGCATCCCCCATGTCCTTGCCGTAGCGGCGCAGGTCGAAGGCCTTGACGCCATCCGCGTACGCGCGGCTCAGCCGCTCAGGTACGAGGTCCACACCCACCACGAGGCTCGCGCCCCGGTGGAGGGCGATGCGTGCGGCCATGGCACCGATCGGTCCGAGTCCCAGGACGGTCACCGTGCCGCCGGGCGGGATGTCGGCGTACTCGACTGCCTGCCAGGCCGTGGGCAGGACGTCTGAGAGGAAGACGAACCGGTCGTCGGGCGGGCCGTCGGGCACCTTGATGGGCAGGGTGTTGCCGAACGGCACCCGCAGCAGTTCGGCCTGACCGCCGGGGATCTGGCCGTAGAGCTTGGTGTAGCCGAACAGGGCGGCGCCCATGCCGCGCTCCTTGACCTGGGTGGTCTCGCACTGTGAGTGCAGGCCCCGGTCGCACATGTAGCAGTTCCCGCAGGAAACGTTGAACGGGACAACCACGCGGTCACCGGCCGACAGCCCGGTGACTTCGGGGCCGACCTCTTCGACGATGCCCATCGGCTCGTGCCCGAGGATGTCGCCGGGGTCGAGGTACGGGCTGAGGACTTCGTACAGATGCAGGTCCGATCCGCAGACGCCGGTGGACGTCACGCGCACGATGACATCGGTCGGATCCTTGATCACCGGATCGGGAACGCTCTCGACGCGGACGTCTCGCCTGCCGTGCCAGGTAAGTGCTCGCATGGGGATTACTCCTCCTCGCGGTCATGCTTCGCCTCACGGGTCTCCGCGAGGGTGTCCGTACGGAGAGGGTGCGTGCCCGCACGGATGGCTGCGCCGCCGAGCGCCGGGTTCCCGGTCGGGACGACTCGACTCCACCAACACCAGGATCTTCTTCTCCACGTGTGATGCGCGAGCCGAGAGCTTCAGTTTCGGTCGGCAGGCTGCGGGAACTCGCGCTGAAGTTCGGCGTGAACACGGCAAACCGAAGCGCTCGCCCGGATTGAATCCGGCGGCGCAGGGAGGCGTCATGGAGTTGTGGTGGCGGCAAGCCGCCTGTGCCGACGAAGATCCCGACCTGTTCTTTCCGGTCGGCACGTCAGGCCCCGCGGAGGAGGACCTGCTGGCCGCGAAGCGGGTGTGCCATCGCTGCCCGGTAATCGAGCGGTGCCGGACCTGGGCCTTGGAGACCGGACAGCCTTCAGGGGTGTGGGGCGGCATGGGAGAGGACGAGCGCTCAAGGCGGCGGCAGCGGGCGCAGAAGGCCGAGACCGACAGGAGCCCGGCGACGAACTGACGCGAGGGCTGCAGTTCGTGCGGCTGGACACAAGGAGCGCCAGTTCCGCGGAGCGGAGCCGAGCTGACCTGAGCTGAGTTGACATGCCAGCCCCGGTACCGCCGAGCTCGGGGACCTACTTGCCGGGTGTCTGGAAAGGGGCGTCGCGAAGGAGGCGGGCCAGGTGGACCATGTTGGCGGCGAGGGTGCGGGTGGTTCCCGCGACGCTGTCAGGGGTCTCCTCCAGGTCCTGGTAGTCGGTGCCCTGCATGGCCTCTCCCACCCAGTACGTCACGGCGCCCGGGGCGAGGGAGAATCCGACGTCGTTGAGCCCCTGAAAGACGTCGGCGCTCACCTTGTGCGCGCCGTCCTCGTTGCCCACCACCGCCACCGCGGCCACCTTCCCGTAGTACAGCGGGAGTCCCTGGTCGTCGGTCTCGGACGAGTCGGCGTTCAGGCGCTCCAGGACCCGCTGGCAGATGCTTGAAGGGTGACCGAGCCAGATCGGCGTCGCCACCAGCAGGATGTCGGCCGCCAGAACCTTGTCCCGCAGTGCGGGCCAGGCATCGCCGTTGCCCATGTCGGCCTTGATGCCGGGCTTCACGTCGTGGTCGGCGACCCGCACGCACTCGACGGTCACGTCACGCTTTTCCAGCTCGGCCAAGACCTGCCCGGCCAATTTCTCGCTGCTGGACGCGGCAGGGGAGGGGGAAAGGGTGCAGACGAGTGCCAAGGCTCGCACGGTGACTCCTTCACGAGGTTGTAGAGGCATGAGGTTGTAGAGGCATGCGGCACCACCAGTCCCCTTGATGGTCATTCATGAAACCCTCCGGAGCCGCAGCGCGTAGCGCTCAGCCGGTCGCGACGTACCGACAGGTGACAGCCGAAGCCGCTTCGCCGGCCGGACCTGTCACCGGTTACAGAACGTGAGCGCATGGTCTGTCTGGCGGAGGGGTACCGGGCGCCTGCGGGCCGGGAGGATCATGACGACAGGGGAGGTCGAAGGTCCTCCCGGCTCGACCAGGAGCCATTGCGGCAGGTTGCCCCGGCCGCCCGTGCCGGAGGGCGGATGCGCAACAATCGGCGCCGTCGTCCGCCGTCTCAGGTCCGCCGACCGGGCGCCCCGCCATGCCTTTCAGGTTGCCGACGGGAATCACGTGAGCGAGCTTGGTGAAAGCAGAGGGCTCCGGGGGGTGTGCACAATCCCAGCCGTTCGATTCTCAGGAGGAATGATGACCAACCCCGAGCAGGATCCGAACCAGGACGAGGGCCCCGCGGACGGTGGTGCGGCGGGTACGCCGGGTGTCCATGACGGTGGCGCGGATGGTGGAGCGGAGGGGCCCGCGGACGGTGGTGCGGCGGGTACGCCGGGTGTCCATGACGGTGGCGCGGATGGTGGAGCCGAGGGGCCCGCGGACGGTGGTGCGGCGGGTACGCCCGGCGTTCACGACGGAGGTGCCGACGGCGGAGCCGACGAGTCCGCCGGCGGCTCTTGAGCATCCCCTCGACCGAGCTTCAGTACGCCGACGCCACAGCGGGCGTCGGCGTACTGAAGACACGGCTGACCGGCTTGAGCCAGGAGGAGTTCGCTCGCGAGGTCTGGGCGCGCACAGCGCTGCTCACGCGACGCGCCAGCGATTTCTCCGATCTGTTCTCCGCCGGTGCCGTAGATGAACTGACCTCGCGCCGGGGGCTGCGTACGCCCTTTCTGCGCGTGGCCAAGGACGGCTCCACGCTCCCGGAGTCGTCATTCACCTCGCCCGCCGGTGTCGGTGCCACCATCGGCGACCAGCTGGACGACACCGCTCTGTGGCGCATGTTCGCCGACGGCGCGACGCTCGTCCTGCAAGCCCTGCAGCGCACGTGGGGGCCGGTCGCGGACTTCAGTGCCCGGCTGAGCGCGGAGCTGGGGCATCCAGTGCAGGCCAATGCCTACGTCACCCCGCCGCAGAACCGCGGGTTCGATGACCACTACGACGTCCACGACGTCTTCGTCCTCCAGATCGAAGGCGCCAAGCGCTGGCTCGTCCGTGAGCCCGTCCATCCCGACCCACTGCGCGATCAGCCTTGGACCGATCGTCGCGGCGCCGTGGCCGAGGCGGCGAAGGGCGAGGCCTGCATCGACGCCGTTCTTGAGCCCGGTGACGTCCTCTACCTGCCGCGGGGCTGGCTGCACGCCGCCCAGGCCCAGGGCGAGGTCTCGATCCACCTGACGCTGGGAATCCACACTTGGACGCGCTACGCCCTGGCCGAACAGCTCGCCAAGGCCGCCCTCGCGGAACTGCGCGACGATCCCGAGATGCGCGGCGCCTTGCCGCTGGGGGTGGACGGGCCGGACGGCCAGATCGACGTCGTCCGCGAACGCCTCGTCGCCGCCATCACCAAGGTCGACTCCGCTCCGCTGTTCCACCGCACCCGGCGAGGCCAGGGACGCCCCGCGCCGCTGGGGCCGCTGGCCCAGCTCGAGGCCGTCGACGGCCTGGGCCCTGACTCACGGGTGCGGCTTCGTGGGGAGCTGGCAGCGCGGCTGGAAGGCGCGCGCCTGTCCACGCGCGTGGGCTGGCTCGACTTCCCGGAGGCTGAACTGCCGTCGGTGGTCCGCATGCTCGACGGCGAGGTCCGCACCGCAGGCGATCTCGGCATCGAACTCGCGGAGAGACTGCTGCGCGCGGGCGTACTGGTGCCCGCGGAACAGTGACGTGGCGACGGACGTGGTGACGGTGACTGCGGCAGAACGCTTCTTCTGCGCCGACGCCGCGCGGACACGTGGCGACTCACTCGCGGGTACAGCACCGTACGGCTCTGTCTGGGTGCTGATCGAATACCGGGGCGGCTGGCCGCCCAACGGCTTCGACGGCCTCAGTCTTGAGCCTCGGACCAAAGAACTCGTGTTCTCCGCCGCCCAGGCGGTGCGGGCACGCGTGCTTCTGGTCAGGCGACACGGACGCCGCGCCTCCGAAGGCCCCACCCGCTGGGCGGTGCTGCGCCATGACAACTCCGGTGCCTACCGCCAGCAATGGGGCACATGGAGCCGCGATCAGGACTTGGTGGAGATCGTCGGTGCCCTCGATGCCCCCGGAGAACTCGGCTGTCCGCCCGTCATCCTCGTCTGCGCCCACGGTCAGCACGACACCTGCTGCGCCGTGCGCGGACGGCCCGTGGGACGTGCCCTCAGCGAGCGCTGGCCGAACCTGGTGTGGGAATGCACCCACATTGGTGGTGACAGGTTCGCCGCCAACGTCGTTGTCGCACCCGACGGCGTCTATTACGGCGGTCTCGATGCCACGTCGTCGGTCGCAGCGGTCGAAGAGCACCTGGCCGACCGGATTCACGCGGAGCATCTGCGCGGGTACACGGATCTCTTCCCGCCCCAACAGGCTGCTGTGGCAGCCATACTCAGACGTTTCGGCCCGGCCGGCCGGCATGACTACGCAGTCGTCGAGACTTCCCGCGAAGACAACCGCTGGCGAATCCGCGTCACCGGCCGCCCGCCTCATCCGGCGTCTCTCGACGTCGAGGTGCACTCCTACCGCACACCGCCCTGCCAACTGACCTGCCGCGGGCTGTCAATGAGTTCCGCCGCCGTCTACGAGGTCACTTCGATCGGTATCGGTTGAGCTTGTCGAGCGCGTCCGCCAACTTCGCGTGCCGCTGCTGACAGCAGCCACGTAGAGGTACTTCCGCGATGGCCGGTACCGCCGCGATCGGGGCGGTTGTGTATCTGCCGGGCGCCGTCATCGAGTAGGGCCGGGGCCTGTCCTCGATGACGGCATCCTGGCCGACGCCGCTCACTGTCTGCCGGCGGCCTTGCGGCCCGGCCTCACTTCAGGTGTCGGTCGTGGAACCGGCCGCCGTCCTCCGTCTCGAACCAGGGCGTGCCGGTGTGTCCGCCCAGATTGGCGTGCAGCGTCTTCTGCTTGCTGCCGAAGGCGTCGAACAGGTCCAGGGCCCGTTGCCGGGGGTTCCCTTCGTCGTCCCACTGCAGCAGGAACAGCAGCGGAATGGTGACCTGCCGGGCCTCCTCGCGCTGGGCGTGGGGCACGTAACCCCCGGCGAAGAAGCCGGCGGCCGCGATGCGCGGCTCGACCACCGCAAGGCGGATGCCGAGGGCGGTCCAGCCCGAGTACCCGACCGAGCCGCCGATCTCGGGCAGTGAAAGGAGGGCGTCCAGGGTGGTCTGCCAGTCCGGGACCGCCTTTTCGACCAGCGGGCCGACGAGGGACTCGAAGATCTCGTCGACCGGCTCGCCTGCCCGCATCGCCCGGCGGAGGTCGGCGCGGGCCTGCTCGTCGGCGGCGGAACGGGGCCGGTCACCGCACCCCGCGGCGTCGATGGTGGCCACCGCGTAGCCGTTCGCCGCGGTGTGCCGGGCCCGGGCCACCAGCCGGGATTGCCCTTTGGGCAAGCCATTGTTGTGGGCCATCAGGATCAGCGGGGCCGGTGCGGCCCCAGAAGATCCAGCAGAGCCAGGCGTCCACAGGGTGCCGGGGATCTCGCCGAGGGTGAATTCGCGTTCGAGGATGCCGCCGTCGAGGCGTTGTTCGGAAGTGAAGTGCATCGTCGTGCCTTTCGGGATGCGCTTGAACGGCGCTCCCGGACGACCTATCGCCCGACCGCGACCCCGGAGGGGAGCACCCATGTCGATACTGCGTTCACGGGTACCACCTCCTCGTTCTCTCGCACGGCCTCCGAGAAAGTAGCAGTGGTCGCCGTGGCCCGCCAACGGGTTTTTGCGGAGGCTCCGTGGCCGGATGCCTGACCGCACCGCACCGCACTGCACCGCGCGCGTCAGGTGGTGGGTTGCTCTGGCTCCCGTGGGGTGGCCATCGGTCACTCCGGTGGGCCTCCCGAAGTGTTTTCTCGCCCTTCTGCAAGGGAAGCCGCACATTATGGATCATTCAGCAGCTCCTGTGCTCGACGCTCTGACGGCATACCAGGCGCGGGAACAACTGCCTTTCACGCCGCCCGGCCACAAACAGGGCCGGGGTGCCGATCCAAGGGTTCGGGCAGTTCTGGGTGACGCTCTTTTCGGCGCGGATGTGCTCGCCGTATCCGGGCTGGACGATCGGACCATGTCCCGGGGAATCCTGGGGCAGGCACAAGAACTGATGGCCGACGCGGTGGGCGCCGAACACACATTCTTCTCCACCTGTGGCAGTTCGCTTTCGGTGAAGGCGGCCATGCTCTCCGTTGCAGGGCCGCACGAAAAGCTGCTGGTCAGCCGTGATGCTCATAAATCAGTCGTCTCGGGCTTGATCCTCGCGGGTATCCAGCCGGTATGGGTCGACCCCCAGTGGGACCCTGATCTGCACCTCGCTCACCCGCCGGCTCCCGAGGCGTTCCGGTCCGCGTTCGAGGAACACCCGGATGCACGGGGGGCGCTGGTCACCAGTCCCACGCCTTACGGAACCTGCGCTGACATCGCAGCCATCGCGACGCTGTGTCACGAGCGGGGCGTGCCGTTGATCGTGGACGAGGCGTGGGGAGCTCACCTGCCCTTCCATCCCGAGCTGCCTACCTGGGCCATGGATGCGGGCGCCGACGTGTGTGTGACGTCGGTCCACAAGATGGGTGCGGGGCTCGAACAGGGATCGGTCTTTCACTTGCAAGGCGATCTGGTCACCGCGCAGACTCTCGCCTCCAGGGCCGACTTGTTGGACACCACCAGCCCTTCGGTGCTCATCTACGCAGGCCTCGACGGATGGCGCCGCCAGATGGTGGAGCATGGGCGGGAGCTGTTGGACGAGACCCTTTCGAGGGCTCGCCGTGTACGAGCGGCCATCGAAGAGATCGAGGGCCTGCACGTCAACGACCGCGATGACTTCTGCGGCGAGGCGCGCGCCTTCGACATGGACCCCTTGCAGATCTTTGTCGACCTGAGCGGGGTCAAGTTCAACGGCTACGACGCAGCCGACTGGATGCGCCGAAACCACCAGATCAACCTGCACACCTCCGACCACCGGCGCATCAACGCCCAACTCACATACGCCGACGACGAAACGACGACCGCACGACTCCTCGACGGCCTACGCGACCTCGTCGCCCACGCCGACGAGCTGCCACCCGCCCCGGAGATCCGCATCCCGGCCCCCGGCGACCTCCGCCTACAGCAGGTAACCCTTCCGCGGGACGCCTTCTTCGGCGAGATCGAGCAGATCCCCGCAGACAAAGCGGTCGGCAGGACCTGCGCCGAGATGCTCACGCCCTACCCCCCGGGGATCCCGGCAGCCGTCCCCGGCGAACGGCTCGACCAGGCCGTGGTGGACTACCTGCGGACCGGTGCCGACGCGGGGATGCTCATTCCCGATGCCGCCGACACCACCATGGGCACCATCCGCGTGTCCGTGCGAGACGCGGGCGCCGACTGACCGGTCGCCAGGACCCGGTACGCCACCGCTCGGTCGGCGCACGCGAAGGCCGCGAAGGGCTGCCCGTTCTGGAGTACGTCAAGGCTCCCCGGGTACTCGTCGGCCGCTTCGCGTTCCGCCCGGTGAGCAAGGCGATCCGTCCCCTGCTCGCCCCGGAATGTTCACCGACGATACGGAGGGCACTCGCCATGGCCAGCAGCGCCGAAACCGGAAGCACCACAGGTACGCGAGACAAGGACTACAACCTCATCTGGTACGTCGAATCGTGCCTGAGCAATGCGCTTCGCCTGGAGACCTACATCCAGGACGCGGAGCGCGAAAAGGACACCGAACTGGTCGACCTCTTCCGTAAGGCCCAAGCGGACAGCCGCAAAGGTGCCGAGCTGGGCAAGCGTCTTCTGCGGGCCCGCTTGAACGATTGACCGCCCGGATCGATCGTCCCGGCTGAAGACGCCGATGTGCCGCTGTTTGGAAGTGTCCATGCCGGATACCCGGCTCTGGGCCGAGCGGCCAAGGGAGCTGGGGCTGCGGCACGGGCTCCGCCTGGGATGGCGGGGCGCCCGTGCCGCAGCCCCAGTGCTGCTGTCGCAACACACCCCGAGTCCCGGTGGGGCCACGGCAGCGGAGGGGGAGAAGGGCCTCGCATCCTGGAAGCTGTGCTGTGATTCGACGCGTGAGTCTCGATCGCCGCTTCAGCAATCATTCAGCACAGAGTCGAGGAAGCTGTCCCAGTCCATGTGCGTGGACTCGGTGCCGGGTGGGACGAGGATCGTGGTGATGTTCAGCCAGGTGGCGACCAGGTCGCGGTCCGCTTGCACCACGGCGCAGCAGTGGGGCGGACCGAGCCGGATGCGCAACAGCACGAATTCGCGGTGGCGGACCGGCCACGCCGCCACGTCACCTACCCCTTCATGACGGCGCACCCCCTGCAGAAGAGTCTCCCGCGCAAGGGACCAGCAGACCGACGCCCCCGCTGCCTGCAAGGTGATGCGAACGGCGAAGGGGTCCAGCGAGGTGTAACGCAGTTCCAGGGCGAGCGGTGCAGCAGGTTTGCCGTTGCGCATCAGATGGGCTCGGTGGTGAAGGGTGCTGCTCCGATGAGGGTGCATCTGGATGTGAGGGGCAGGCTGGGACATCGACGATCACGCACTCCCGGGATGTGCGGATGGTGGGGCCGACCGCTGCCGGCATCCACGCACCTGCTGATCTGAAGTATGGGTAAACACGAGTGCCCCGGCTCAGACGGGTCACACGCAGCGCAGGAGTCCTCATCGATGTCGCGCGTACTCGTCGGCGGCAGCGCGCGTCGGAGTGGTCGACTGTCACGACTTGACCGGGTGCTGAGGGCACCGACGTCCCCTGGTACGGTGCGCCCCCGCTCCCGCAGGATCCGCAGGGCACCGGAAGCCATCACGTCCGAGGCGACGAACACCGCGTCCAGATCCGGCACTTGGTCGAGGAGCAGCGCCATGGCGTCAGCGCCGGTCGCGGTAGCCGTGGAGCCGGTCGATCGCAGACAGCGGGCAGCCCCATCTGTTCAACGAGGCCCGGCAACGGATCGTCGTCGCGCAGTGAGAACAGCAGGGCGCCGTCGACGTGACCGCCGCCCATGAAGTTGGAGACGCGCGGTTCGTTGACCACCACGGCGACGGCGTTGTTGCGGCGGGTGACCAGACTTCTGGCGGCGTGGAGGGCGGACTCGTCACCCCGGCGTAATTCAGGTGCTTGCCAGAGGGCTGATGACTACGCTGATGACTGTTCAGGTGCGCAGGCTGCGGCTACTTCTCCTCTCAAGAGAGCAACGCGGGTTCGAATCCCGTCGCCGGCCCCTGGCCGGTGTCGTCTAGCGGCCGAGGACGCTTACGTCGCCGCCGCCGAGTCTGATCTCTGAACACCTAAACGCGAGCCGTCCGCCACGGGGGACAAGGCGGACGGACGCGTTGTGTCAGCCCACGTGTCCGGTGTCGAGCACGACGAGTAGCCCGCCCACCCGGCGTACCAACCAACACCGGCCGCGGGCTGCCGCGTGAGCTACTACCGTCGGGCCTGTGAATCCTGGTCACTTCCAAGCCAGTGGTACGAGGCGCCGGTCTTGTAACCGCTGTCTGTCGCAGACCGCAGGGCCAGCAGCCAGGGACCCGGCAACGGCAGCCACCGTGAGGGCAGTTGCGATGCAACACGAGATTCTCCTTCGTGACGCATCCAGCTCCGTTCGGAACCCCATCGCACCGGATACGGCACGCCTATTTGGTGCGCCGGTCAACACCCCAGGTGGAGTACGTACATGGACGAACCGGAGGCATCGTCGAGGCCCGGCGGGCGGCCTGGCTACGCCGCTTCGTAGTGATGCGCACGCCGCCCGCCCACTTCACACCTCACCCACGACGGATCATCGAGCAGCCCCTCAGCGTCCGGCAGACCGGCACGGCGCTGGAAGTCGACGACTACGGCGCACTCATAGATCCAGGGTGCTGCCGCGCGGATGGTAGGGCATCTTCTAGTCCAGGACCCCGTCGCCGTCTTCGTCCGTGGCGGGTACGGAGTGGTCGTATACGCCGTCACCGTTGTCGTCGTACATGGGAGCGAGGCCCGAGCCGCCGGGGGAACCGCCGTTGACCGGCGATGAGGCGAGGCCGATGCCTTCACCCCCGCTGGAGGCCCCCACCGCGCCGCCAGGTGAACCGTTGCCCTGTTCCATCGGCGCAATGCCCCAGTCGTGCTCGGCAGGCGCTACGCCCGCGCCGCCGGGCGAGCCCCCGTTTTCGTCCATGGGAGCCAGCTTGTCGTCGCCATCCCAATCCAGGGCATTCCACGGGGCCTTGCCCTGGTAGTGCGCGGTTGCCGGGCTGGCGAGGCCCTGGCCGTAGTCGTCACTCATCGGCGCCACGGTCCAGTCGTGCTCGCTCATCGGAGCCAGGCCACCCCCGGGCGACCCGTGGCCGTCCCCTGCCATTGCGGCGCTCGTGCCGACGACGAGGCCGCCCGTAGCCAGGAGCGCCACCGCGGCAGTGCGCGCCACCGTCTTCTTGATCGCCATGCTTCCCCCATCGAATCGCGAACAGGTCCACCAGAGCCTCACCCGCCCGCCGCGAGGGGCGCCACACCTTTCGGCCCTGCCCGAAACAACACAGCTCATCGAGCCTGCCGAACCGAGTTCCGCCAGCGGCACACGCGGAGTCGGGGCCCCGCCGTGAACGGGTCGGCGTCCGTCTGGAGGGACTCGGGAACCGTTCCCGCGGATCCAGCGTGACCTCTTGACGTGTTGTCGGCTTGTGGTGAGGGGATCGAATGAGAGCGCGGACGATGGTCAGCGTGGCGGTATCGGCCTGTGTGGTGCTGGTGGCGTGCGCCTGCGGTGCGGACGGAGCGAAGGAGGACACGGACGCGAAGCCTTCGCGGTCGTCCGCGTCCACGGGGGCCAAAGAGCCGTCGGCCACGCCGTCCGCTGCCGCCGGGACCGAGTCGCCGTCGGCCGAGCCGGCCGGCGATCAGCCCGCGCCCAGGACGAAGGAGGGCGCGATCCAGCGGTACGAGCAGTACCTCCACGCCCTGGGCAATGAGGACATCGACACGGTCTGCGAAGTGGCCAGGCCCGCGGCGAAGAAGGCGCAGGACCAGGGGCTCGGCCCGTGCACGTCGACGTACGCCGCCGTGTTCCAGATGATCTCGCCCGCGCAGAAGAAGGCCTTGAAGACCGCGACGGTCGACCCACAGCGCATCGCCGTGCGTACGCCCGACAAGATCGAGATGCCGGTCGAAGCGGTCAGGCCCTCCGCCACCTTCTCCGAGAACGACCTCGGCAGCTACACCCTGGAGTACCTCAAGAACGATTGGTACATCACCGACTGAACCCGACGCGCCGTACGCGGAGCGGCGCGACGGACGCCTCCGCCCCCGCCTCCGCGCGCACGACGTGGGACCGGGTGCGGCTGCGGGTGCGTACCCGCCCGCGGGCTAGTTCTGGGGTGCCAGAGTGCGTAGAACGCAGAATTCGTTGCCCTCGGGGTCGGCCATGACCACCCAGTTTCGGTCGGAGCCCTGGCCCACATCCGTCGTGGTGGCGCCGAGGCCGAGCAATCTGGTCACCTCGTCCTCGGTGCTGCCGTCGATCGGGCTGACGTCGAGGTGAAGCCGGTTCTTGACGGTCTTGCCCTCGGGCACCTGTATGAACTGCACGGTGGGCGGCATCTGGCGTGCCCGAACTTCCTCGATGGTCGGCACCCAGGAGCCGATCTCGACCTTGCCCTCGCTCCGGTCGATCACCTTGAAGTCCAGGACCGCGCACCAGAAGTCCGCGAGCCGCTCCCCATCATGGCAGTCAACGGTCAACTCGGTGAACCTACTTGTCATGACTCTCCCAGGTAGTGCGGACGGCGCTCAGAGTATGCCGCCCGTCCGGAAGATCCGAGATCTTTGCGACTGGGGACAGGCTTGACCCAACATCAGATACGCGTGAAGCCCCTGGCCGGAACAGGTCTGGGGACATGCGAAGTATCACCCACCCAAGCGTGCTCGATGTCAGCCGGGCCGCTGCTGAGGCCGTCGCGAAGCTGCCTCCACGAAGGGCTGACTGTTTTGGGGCGCCGGTCTCCCTGGCGGCTTCTGCTGCGGCCCTCAGTGGTCATCGCCGGCTGCGGCGGGGATGGCGTTGTCGATGAGGACGGCGGCGATGGCGGCGGCGGTGGGGAAGGCGTCGGCGTCGAGGACCCGGGTGCGGGCCGCGGCGCCGTCGATGAGCAGCGCGAGCTGCTCGCCGAGCTGTTCAGGGTCGGCGGCGCCGGCTTCGCGGGCGGTGTCGGCGAGTCGCGCGGCGACGGCTTTCTTGTAGTCGCGCGCGTATTGGGACGCGGGGTGCTGGGGGTCGTGGAGTTCGACGGCGGCGGCGATGTAGGGGCACAGCGGGGTGGCGGAGGGGATGTCGAAGGCGGCGAGGAGCCGTTCGCGGGGCGTGAGGTCGGTGCGGTCGAACACGCCGGACAGCACGGAGGGGTCGAACCGGCGCAGGTACTCGGCGACGAGTTCGTCCTTGCCGGTGAAGTGCTGGTAGGCCGTGCGCTTGGACACCTGGGCCGCCGCGCAGAGCTGGTCCATCCCGGTGCGGTTGATGCCCTGCTCGCGGAACAACTGCTGGCCCGCACTGAGGATGCGCTCGCGGGCGCCCCGGCCGCGGCGGCGGCCCGTGGGCCCCTTCTCCAACTCCGTCATGGGTCCATCGTACCGGAGCTAGGTAACGACCGGTGTACATAGTTGCGCTCCGGCCACCCGCCCCCTACGTTAAGCACACAAGGCGGTGTACGTAATGCCGTCGGCCCATGCACACACGGCACCACCGACCCAAGGGAATGACCATGGGAAAGCTCGACGGCAAGGTCGCGGTCATCGCCGGCGGCACCACCGGCATGGCGCTGGCCGGCGCGAAGCTGTTCGTCGACGAGGGAGCGCACGTCTTCATCACCGGCCGCCGCCAAGACGCCCTGGACGAGGCCGTGAAGCAGATCGGCCGCAACGTCACCGGCGTCCAGGGCGACGCCGCCGACCTGGACGACCTGGACCGCCTGTACGGCACCGTCAAGCAAGAGAAGGGCAGCCTCGACGTGCTGTGGGCCAGCGCCGGCGGGGGCGAGCCGGCTCCGCTCGGCGAGATCACCGAGGCCCAGTTCGACACCTGGTTCGGGCTCAACGCCCGCGGCACCCTGTTCACCGTCCAGAAGGCCCTGCCGCTCTTCAACGACGGCGGCTCCATCCTCATGACGGGCTCCAACGCCTCCCTCGGCGCCTTTCCCGGCTGGAGCGTCTACGCAGGCAGCAAGGCCGTCCAGCAGGCATGGGCCCGAATCTGGCTCAACGAGCTCAAGGACCGCCGCATCCGCGTCAACGTCCTGACCCCCGGCCAGGTCGCCACCGCCAAGCAGGCAGAGCTCTTCGACGAGGCCACCAGGCGCCAGTTCGAGTCCCTCATCCCCCGCGGCCAGATGGGCCGCCCCGATGAAATCGCCACCGCCGCCCTCTTCCTCGCCTCCGACGACTCCAGCTACGTCAACGGCATGGAACTCGTCGCCGACGGCGGCACCACCGCCATCTGAACCGAGCAACCACAACCAGGGCAGGACACCTCATGAGCAGCATCAGCATCAGCATCATCGGCACCGGGAACATGGCCCGCACCATCGGCGCGCGGGCGATAGCCGGCGGCAACACCGTCGAGATCATGGGCCGCGATCAGTCCAAGGCCGCTGACCTGGCCAAGACTCTCGGCGGCGCCGCCACGACGGGAGAATGGGGCACCGCCCCGGCCGGGGACATCATCATCGTGGCCCTGCTGCACGACGGCGTCGTACCGGTCATCACCCAGTACGGAGACGCTCTCGCGGGCAAGGTCATCGTCGACATCAGCAATCCCTTCAACAGCACGTTCGACGGGCTGGCCCACCGCGAGGAGACCTCGATCGCGCAGGAAGTCGCCAAGGCGGCCCCGGCAAGCGCCAGCGTGGTGAAGGCGTTCAACACCGTCTTCCGCCATGTCCTGGAGAAGGGTCGGCCCGACGTCTTCATCGCCGGCGATGATGCGCAGGCCAAGGCACGTGTGGAAACGTTCATCAAGAGCCTCGGGATGCGCCCGCTGGACGTCGGCGGCCTGAAAATGGCGCACTGGCTGGAAGGAGCGGGTGTGGTCACGGTCGGCCTCGCCAACCACGGGGTGGGGAACTTGGACTTCGCCCTCGGCATCGCCGAACTTCCCGTCTGAGCAAACGGTTGACGGAGCCTCTTCGGAGCGGTTACCGATCGGGGGACGGGGCTGGCGTGAGGGTGGGGTACGCAACGGACAGGGCTCCCCGCGCCTACACCGGCGCCGGCCCCCGGGCTACTACCGGCCTCAAACGGCCACCCGGCGGCGAACTCACCCCCGCCCAGCGCACCGTCAACCGCACACTCGCCCAGGCCAGAGCACCCTTCGAACGCGGTCTGGCACGGCTCAAGTCCTGGCAGATCTTCCGCAGATCTTCCGCAGATCCTGCATCAGCCCCAACCGCATGACCGTCATCGCCAAAGCCGTCCTCACCCTGGAGCGGCAACGCTGAAAATGCTCACTATGAGCAGCCAACCTCACAGCGAGCGGGCAGCAACAGATGCCCCGGCGCCGCAATTCACCCTCCATTCGGGCAACGCATCAGCTCCGCTCACCGTCGGAATCGAAGAGGAATTACTTCTGATCGACCCGGTCACGCGAGAACTCAGCCCGCAGGGACCGGAATTGGTGCGAGAAGTATTTGGCGAACTCGGCGACCGGACCGGCACCGAGCTGACCCGTTACCAAGTCGAACTCCGCACCGAGCCCCACACCTGCCTGGGAGAAGCAGGCGAACAGATCCGCACCGCGAGAAGAACTCTCGCGGACAGCGCCAACCGTCTGGGCCTGCGCATCGCCTCGACCGGAACCCCGGTGCAGGCCCCCACGGCCCCGGTCTTGTTCACGCCAGGCCCCCGCTACGCACAAAGCGTGGCCCACTACCGCGCTCTGGACGATGAGCAGATCGTATGCGCCTGCCACATCCACGTCGGCCTGCCCGACCCCCGTGATGCCGTCCAGGTCAGCAATCATCTGCGGTCCTGGCTCCCGGTACTGACCGCACTGACCGCCAACTCCCCCTTCTGGGGAGGCCAAGACACCGGATACGCGAGCTGGCGCACCACCAGCTGGGGACGATGGCCGGTGGCCGGCCCGCCGCCCTACCTTGAATCACCCGCCCACCTCGACGAGCTCGTTCAGACCCTCATCCGTACTGAAGCACTCATTGATCGTGCCGGCCTCTACTGGGACATCCGACCCTCCCACCACCTCCCGACCTTGGAAGTACGCGTCGCAGACGCTGCCCTCACCCCCAACGACAGCATCCTCCTCGCCGCCATCGTCCGAGCTCTCACCGCGACCGCCCTCACCGCCATCGCAGGAGGTGAACCGCCGCCCCGGCCGGTACCCGAACTGCTGCGCGCCGCCTGCTGGCGAGCAGCACGCGACGGCTTGTCCGGCAAGGGCATCGATCTGTCCACCGGGCGCCTCGTGGCACAGCAGACGCTGGCCGAACGTCTGTTGCACCACATCACGCCGGCTCTGGACCAGCACGGCGACCTCGCCCTTGTGCGTAGCCATTGGAGACGTCTACGCACCGAAGGAACCGGAGCGGACCGCCAACGCGCCGCCTACCACCGACGGTCCAGCACGAACGACGTCACCGACTACATCATCGCGGCGACGACCTGCTAGCCGTGAACGCCAGGCAAAACCTGGCGCCACGACCAGGGATTCGATGGTGAGGGGCCGACCGCACACTCGGTCACGTGAACATGAAGCATGAAGCATGAAGCCCCAGAGGCGCGACCCCGCATCACGGCAATGAGCGTGTGAGCCATACGACTTCACCGTTGTCTTCCGTGGAGACGTGATCCCGCTCGAACCCGAGCTTCTCAAGGACACGGAACGACGGTGTGTTCCACGAGGCGACGGTCGCCCAGAGCCGTTTCCGCCCGGTCGCTACAGCGGCATCGAGCACCGCACCGGCGGCCTCGGTGGCGTAGCCATGCCCATGCGCGCGCTGGAACAACTCGTACGCGATTTCAGGCTCCTCCACGGTGGAGCGGCCGATGATCAGCCCGCAGTAGCCGATGAAGTCGCCTTCGTCACGGCGCTGGATGGGCAACAGGGCGAACCCCGTTGTCGCCGTCGCGGTGAGCAGCTCCGCGATGGACGTCCGGGTGTGCTCGACCGTGGGCGTCCCGTTGCCGCGTTCGGAGAGGAGGGCGCTGAACTCGGCGGCGTCCGAATCGGCCCAGGGCCGCAGTATCAGCCGCTCGGTCTCAAGGTGGAACGACATCGTCTCGTACGTAGACATGCCCCTACTCTGCCCCACGGACCATCACGACCTGCAGCTGGAGTACGGAGTACTAGAGCGCGGCTGAGAGGGACCGCATTCCCCGCGCCCTGCACCTACCTGGCGGGCTGGACGACAACCAAGCTCCGCCGGAAGCTGACCGCCGACACCACGGAGAAGGCCACGCTCGGTCAACTCGCGGCCGATCGTCCCGACACCACCGTCACCACCGTCACCTACGCGCCCGCACCCGGACAGCGCCCGCCGCCACAATGGGGCGGTGCAGCCGGAAGCACCGTGGTCTGGTCAGGTTTCTCTGCCGGCGGATTCCCCAACTGCGGCCGGAGCGGCGTCGGATGTTCCTCGAACCTCTGCCTTGCGCAGATTGCGGATCGCCGGCACGGACAGCAGTGCTACCGCCACCCCCATCGCCATCACCGCGTTGAACCCCAGCACCTCGCGCACCCCGAAGATCTCGGACGCGGGACCGGCGAGGGCCTGCCCCACGGGCATCATCGCCACCGATCCGGCCACGTCGTAGGCATGTACCCGGCTCCGCACCTCGGTCGGCACCTGGGTCAGGATGCTGGTCGTCCACATCACGCCCCAGAAAGCGTTGGCGGCACCGGCGGCCGCGAGCCCCGCGGCGATCAGCGGCACCGGCAGCTCGAGCGCCACCGACGCCGGCTGCATCCAGTACAGCAGCAGCGCGACGGAACCGGCCCGCAGAGGTCGCACGGGCCGAACCCGCATGGCGATGAGCGCACCGGCGGCCATACCGGCGCCCATGGCCGAGTTGACAAGCCCGAGCGTGCGGGGGCCGTGCTCGGAGACGACCTCGGTCGCGATCAGCGGGATCATCGGCCCCCAGGACGAGATCATGAGGACCATCCAGATCACGATGACGCCCCAGAGCCAGGTACGGGACCGGAACTCCTGCCACCCCTGCACCAGATCGGAGCGGAAGGAGCTCTCCTTCGCCACCATGGACCGGCCTGTCGGCGGCAGTCGCAGCAGCGCCAGACAGATGGCACTCGCCAGATACGTGATGGCGTACGCGACGAAGACCCCGCCCGGCTCGGTGAGCCCCACCAGCGCTCCGGCCACCGCAGGGCCCGCCATGGTCATCAGGGACTCGATGGTGCGGATGGCCCCGTTCGCGCCCTGCACGTCCGCGGCGATCCGCGGGATGAGGGTGGGCAGACCGGGCTGGAAGAGGGCGGCGCAGATGCCGTTGATGGCAGACAGCACACAGATCTGCCAGACGACGATGTGGCCGGTGAAGAAGAGCCCGGCCATGAGGGCTTGCACGACGACGCGTACAAGGTCCGCCCCGATCATCAGCACCCGGTTGTTCACCCGGTCGGCGATCACCCCGCCGAAGATGACGAACCCGGCAAAGCATGCCGTCATGCTGGCCAGTACGGCCCCCACCACCCCGGCCCCGTATCCGCTCAGGACCAGCCCGGCGGCCAGCGCCACCGGGGCCATCGTGTCGCCGAGCCGGGCGATGCCACGGGCGGCGAAGAAGAGCGAGAAGTTACGGGACCACAGGCCCCCTGGCGCGACGGATATGTCCCCGGGGGCACTAGTCATGATGGGCGCAGTGTCGCGGCCGCCAAGTGCTCCGGGCAACCGAATTACGTCGCTCGGCTGCGCCGCATGCGGCGGCTATGCCGGTTGTGCCGTGCGTACCCGTCCCGGAGCTCCGGATCCCGGCAGGCCGCATATCCCGTGACCTGACACCCTGCTACCCCTCCTCCCACTGGCTCTGGCCGCTCTCGCCTACCGGCGCGCGGGTTGGCAGGTCCTACGGCGCCGCAACCGGCGTCCCGACGCATTGGCTCAACTGGCCGCCGGGCCGGTCCACTTCGACCGGCCAGTGCCGCCAACTCCTCGGACGGTCACGGAGGAGAGCACGGCCTGGCTCGAAGAGGACACCAATGCGGCCCTCGCCCCGCGCCTCGAGCTGGTACACCGCCATCAGCTTCGCTCTGATCACTGGCACGCGGGAAGACATGGCCGACCTGGTACTGATCGACACCGATCGCCGCCGGCAGCCGAACGGCGCCAACAAGTCCCTGTTCTCCCACATGGGAGCGGCTATCGGCTGGGACGCCTACCACCTGGCCGAGCAACTGCCCACGCAGCCGCTCCAGATCGTGGTCGGCGGCATCGGCGGAATCGCGGGCGAATTCGGCGCCTACCGGGACGGGTTCGAGCTCTTCAACCGGGCCCGCTCGTGGCGGCGGCGATGGTCTCGCCGAGTATTGGAGGGTTGAGCCCGTGCGCGCTCGTGAAGGGCAAGACCGGTCGCGAGACGGCGGCGGCTCCTACAGGCCCGGTGAACACCCGACAAAGCCGGTGCGGAAAATGTCGGGTTATCGGGACCGGTGTCGCCGCACGATGGGCACATGGATGACACGACCTTGATATCCCGATTCCTCCGCGACGGCTTCGTGAAGCTGGAGGGAGCCGTCGCGCCGCGCGTGGCCGCGGACTGCGCGCGGCTGCTGTGGCGGGAGACGGGCTGCGACCCGGACGATCCAGCGACGTGGACGCAGCCCGTGCACTGGGTGGCCGGCATGGCGCAGGGGCCGTTCGCCGCCGCACCCAACTCCCCGTCCCTGCAGCGCGCGTACGACCTGCTCGTAGGCGCGGGACGTTGGGAGCCGCGCTACTCGCTGGGGACCTTCCCACTGCGCTTCCCGCACGAGGAGGAGCCGGACGATGCGGGCTGGCACATTGAGGGGAGCTATCTGCCGGAGGGCGAGAGCTGGTACTTCACGAATCTGCGCACCCGGGGCCGGGCGCTGCTGATGCTGTTCCTGTTCAGCGAGGTCGGCGAGGAGGACGCCCCGACCCGGATCCGGGTCGGTTCACACCTCGATGTGCCGAAGGTGCTGGAGAAGTACGGGGAGGATGGGGCGAGCGGACTTGCCCTTGCGCCCGATCTGGTGGCGGCGTCAGACCACCGCCCACTCGCCCTCGCCACCGGCTCCCCGGGCGACGTCTTCCTGTGTCATCCGTTCCTGGTGCACGCGGCGCAACCGCACCATGGGGTACGGCCGCGCTTCATGGCCCAGCCGCCGCTGCTGCCGGTCGCGCCGTACGAACTGGAGCGGGTCGACGGCGCGTACTCACCCGTGGAGATCGCGATCCGTCGGGGCCTGGGACAGGACGCTCCTGGTCCGGACGACGGCGACAGTAGCGCCGCGTAGACATGGGTTCATCCGTCCTGGACCTGAGCGGAGAACCAGTGCCCGGGCAGCGGCGCGATCCGCGCCAATTCGCGCTGGACGGCGGGCATTCGCTGCCCTTCGACCTGCCCGACCTGCCCGAGCTGTTCGCCCGTACCCTCACGGAGTTCGCGGACCGGCACCAGGCAGAGATCGCCGGTGCTCCGGCTGCCCTGCGGCGAGCCTGAGCCTGGGTTCTGCCATCACGCTCTCAGACGGAGCTGCGGGCCTCTTCGTAGTCCGGCTCCGGTATCGGACCCTTCTTCTTTCCGGCAGCAGGCAAGGTAATCAGCAGCACAGCCGCTCCGAGGAGTGCGATGACCGCGATCCAGCCCGCGCCGACGTGGATAGCGTGGACAAACGCATTGTCAGCAGCCTGAGCAAGAGTGGGCCGGTGGATAGCAGTGGCGACGTGGCGGGCCTGTTCGGCGGAAACTCGGGCCTGATCCTGCACCGGACCGGGTGCACCGTCCAGCGAAGGTTCGATCGCACGTCGGTACATGGTCGACATGATCGTGCCGCCTACAGCGATTCCCATCACGCTGCCGGTTTGTCGCACGGTGTTGGTGACGGCCGATCCTGCACCGGCCTGTTCCAACGGCAGGTCGCTGATCAATGCGGCCGTAACGGGGCCGATCACCATTCCGATCGAGAGACCCTGGACCAGCAACAGGATCTCGATCCAGGCGAGTGGAGTCTGGAGTCCGATGAACGCGTACCCGCCCATGGTCAGCGCGGCCACGGTTAGCGCCGGAACGGTGACAAGGCGTAGCGGCAGGCGGCGAACCAGGCGCGAGGCGAGGGGCGCCCCCGCGAGCGCGCCGAGTGCGGTCGGGATATTGGCCAAACCCGCCTTCATCGGAGAAAATCCGAGCGCGCCTTGCAGGTAGAAAGCGTTATAGAAGGTGATGGCTGCCACGCCGAAGAGCAGCAATCCGAGCGCCACATTGCCGCCACCGAATGTGCGTTGCGCGAACAGTCGCGGATCAAAGCTGGGCATCTTGGCGCGCAGTTCGACGAGTACGAAAACGGCTAGCAGAGCCAGGCCGACAACGATCGGCGCCCAGACGTCGGTGCGACTCCACGCCGCCACCTGCCCCGCCCGGATCAGCCCGTAGGCCAACGCCACGAGCCCACTGATCGACAACAACATTCCAGCGGGGTCCAGTGGTCGCAGAGTGGGGCTGCGGAAATTCGGAATCAGCACGGCGAGCCCGACCAACGCCAATACCGCGACCGGGACATTTATCAGAAAGACCGAGCCCCACCAGAAATGATCGAGCAGGAACCCCGCAAGCACCGGGCCGGCAGCCATTCCGACACCGGCCGACGTCGAGAAAATGCCGATCGTGGCAGCCCGCGCGGGGCCAGTAAAGGTCCACATAAGGATGGCCATCATGGCGGGCGTGATCAGCGCGCTGCCCACCCCCATCGCAGCTCGAGCTGCAATGAGCTGGCCCGCACCGCTTGCGTACGCCGCCCACAGTGAGGACCCGGCGAAGATCACCAACCCACTGGAAAATACAGTCCGGTGACCGAACCGATCGCCCAATGCACCTGCGGTGAACATCAATGTGGCGAAGGCCAGCGTGTACGAACCGGTCGCCCATTGCAGCTGACCGGGATTGGCCCCCAGTCCACGGACCGGGTCCGCAAGGGTCTCCAGGGTAGTACTCAGGACGGTATTGTCCAGCCAAATCAGCAGCGAACACAACATAAGAACGGCGAGAATCAACTGCTGCCTGAACTTCGGCAACGTTGGAGGCGCGGTCATAAACACCTTCAGATATCGATCGGCGGGAACCTGAACGACTGGACCATAAGCAAACTCCACGACGCCGTCAAGCTTAGAGTTTCTCGTCAAAACTGTTGCGGCTAAACGGACCTTATGCCCTCTGCCGAATTTGCGGACTGAACAATTGTGTGCCCTCAGGCGGATTTGCAAATTGAAGGATTTCATGACTTCCGGGGTTGCGACTGGGCGAAATTTCATGCCCTCCACTGCGCCACTCAACACGGCCTTCAGAACTCAGTCCCGGCGATCGGGTTCGGCTGCGCGAGGTCACTTGCTTCGTCGGTCTTCCGTGCGAGATCTTCGGCGCTCACACGCCGTCGAGGCGGCCAGCTGCCCGAGCGGCAGTCCCTGCCGGGCCGAGGTGAGCAGGGCAGGACGCAGGCCCAGCGGGTCGGACAGCTGCCGCCGTTAGGAAGAATCCACTCGACCGACCAACGAAGGGGCCGGTCGTCATCCAGCCGCAGACCGGATCGGCCCGCGTCGACCGAAACCAACGTATGCAGGCTCAGGAGTCGTGCGGGCCTGGGCCGCCGGTCGAAGCGTGCGGTTCGCAGGGCTTTCGGTGGGCAGGTTGCGGTGCGGTCCGAGAGGGGGGAGGAGGAGCGCACGTCATAGCTGGCCGCGCGTCGAACGGCCAGCGCCCATCGGGGCGGCAGTACCTGCCGCCTTCTGTGCCCGCCGGGCCCAGCAGTTCCGCCCGCATCCTGCTTAGTGCTTGCGCAACAGCGCGCAGACGAAGTTCTCCTCCACGGTCCGCAGCCGCTCCAGCAGTTCCGGCTTGTTCGTCTTGTTGACTTGCGTGGTGAGGGAGACGGTCAGCGACCGCTTGCCGTCCGGGGTGGCTGCGATCAGCTGCGTGTAGCCGGGGAAGTTGCCCGTGTGGCCGTACACCACGCCGCAGCGGGTGGTGTAGCGGAAGATGGCCAGACCGGCTTTGTTCTTGCCGGGACCCGCGGGTTCGGAAGCGCCCTTTACCCAGTTCAGCTGCTGGTGGCGGGTCCGGTCGGAGATCAGCTTTCCGCCCGCGTAGCCGCGGATGAAGGCCGTCATGTCCTTCGGCGTCGAGGTGATCCCGCCCGATGCCCACACGCCCGACGCACTCAGTACCTCGCTGACGTCCTCGGGCGGGTTCGGCGGCGTGACGTCGTAGCCGTGCATGTACGGCTCGGGCATCCGGTAGCCCTGCGGCAGGCTGGTGCTGCGCAGATCCAACGGGCGGTACACGAGCTGGGCGAGCAGATCTTCGTAGCGGCAGTCTGTCACCGCCTCCGCCATCAGTGCCACGGCGATGTTGTCGGAGTTGGAGTAGGCGTACCGGGCCCCCGGACGGAACATCAACGGCTCGTCGGCCGCGAAGTCCAGCAGTCGGCGGGAGTTGAAGTGGTGGCGCGGGTTCTCGGTCACCAGGGCCAGGAACTCCGGGTTCGCGCTGAAGTCCGGCAGTCCGCTGGTGTGGTTCAGGAGCTGCCGCAGCGTAACCCGATGCCATGCACGCGGCAGCCGGGGAAGCACCTTGCCGATGGTGTCGTTCAGACGCAGCTTCCCGCGGTCGACGAGCTGGAGGGCGACCGCGCCGCTGTACGCCTTGGCCGTACTGGCGATGCGCATGTGATCGGTGACCTCGATCGGGCGGTCGGCGCCGGTCTCGGCAACACCGGCCCGGTAGACCTCGGTGCGGGACCCGCGCTTGAGGACGGCGATCGCTCCGGGCGGTCCGCCGGGCGCGATGGTCAGTTCCTGCAACTGCCGCCGCAGGGCGCGGTCGTCGTCGGCGGGGGCATCCGCGGCCTGGGCCGGGGCATGTACCAGCCCGGCCATGCAGGCAGCGGCCAGCAGAGCGACAAGGGGCAGGCGGAGCTGCGGGGATCTGGGAACTGGCACGGTAGGACTCCTGAAGCGTCAGCGCAGTGGGACGTCCAGCCTCACCCGTCGGTCAGGAACCTGCGCGCTGCTCTGCTCCAACCAGCCGAGAGCGGTACGCGGGCAAGGCCCCGAGGCCCGCGCAGAGCTTCTCCAGGTCGCCCATGATCGCTGATGCGGAGAGCATCAGGCCACAGATGTCCATAACGTGGGTTCAGACCCCGAGGGAAGGAGACCGCACCGTGCGGATCGCAGTGACTACACCCAACGGAAACGTCGGCCACCACCTGACGCGGGCCTTGGTACGAGCAGGTGTCCGGCCCCTGCTACTGATGCGCCGCCCCGACCAACTCTCCGAAGAGCTCCGCGAGCACGTGGACGTAGCTTCCGCCGACTCCTGGGACCAAGAGCAGGTGGTGGCCGCCACACGCAACGTCGATGCCATCTACTGGGTCGATCCGACCTCGGCATCCGAGGACCCGATGGCCGACTATGCGCGCGCGACCGAGTCGGTCGTAGAGGCGGTGAGGCGGAACGAGATCACCCGGGTCGTCTTTCAAAGCAGCGTCGGCGCGGAGAAGCGTCACGGTGCTGGAGAGATTGACGGCCTGGCAGCGACGGAGGTGGCCCTGGACCGGCTGGGCATCGAGGTTGCTCATCTTCGGTGCGGCTACTTCTTTTCGAACCTGACCCTGCAGATCGAGGCTCTTCGGGCAGGCACGATCCAGACGGTCTTGCCGCTGGATGCCTCCATGGGTTGGGTCGCCCCTCGCGACATCGCCGAGGTCGCCGCCACGGTGTTGCTCAATCCCTCGTGGCAGGGGCGGCGCATCCAGGCTGTTCACGGACCTGAGGACCTGACTTGGAGTCAGGTCGGACACATCCTGACCACGGAACTAGGCCGGCGGGTAGCCGTGGAAGCCGTGAATGACGAGGCGATGTACGAGCAGTACCTTGCGGCGGGCATGTCACCAGGTCTGGCAACTGCCGTGCTCGGAATGTCTACGGGACTGCGGGACGGCTTCGTCCCCGAGCAGCCGCGCTCGATCGTCTCCACGACCCCGACGACGCTGCGGAGCTGGGTGCACGAAGAGCTTGCCCGGTGCATCTGAACCGCTGGCGAATCAGCCCCCGTTCTCACGATTGATCAACGTCCCCGGTCAGCACAGCTAGGAGCTGTCCGGGCGATCATGTGACCGCCCCGTGCCTGGGCGTTGTTGTGGGCATGGGGCGGGGCGGGGCCGAAGCGGCAGACTCCACCTGAGCGTGGACGGTCGTTGCCGCGCACTGTCCGTGCTCGTCACCGGGGGACAGCGGGCAGGCTGCACCCAGTTCCAGACGGTGCTGGCGAAGATCTGGGTTCCGCGGGTCGGTCCGGGCTGAACCGCGCACGAAGCCCGACAGCATCGCGGCCGACAAGGGATACAGCAAAGGCGAAGCAGTCCCGGGCCGTGGCCACTCGCTGTGACAAGCGCGGCTACGTGTTCCTCGGCACCACACCAACCGCACCAACCGCAACTCTGCCCATCTGGCTTCGGAGTTGAGTCCCGATCTCACCAAGAGATTGGCCGATAGGCCAGGGCCTGATCGACTACCTCTTCAGCCGAAGGCTCCTGCTCCAGCGGCCCAAGGACCAAGAGGGTTGAGGGCCGAATTAGATGGCGATTGGGGAGAGGCCGCCGGTCCAAGGGCCCTCGAAGTCGGCTGCGGTGAGGGTGATGCCGGTCAGGACGCGTACGGCGAGGATGAGGCAGCCTTCGGGTTCTTCGGTGTCGGCTTCGCCGGTGGGTTCACAGTCGTCGGAGGCGTCGAAGCCGGCCGCGGTGAGGGAGCCGATGACGGGGTGGGTGGTGTCTACGCTGCCGGAGGGGCCGTCGAAGTAGCCGCCGGACAGTTCGAGGCGGCCGAGGATGGCGCCGTCGTGGGCGATGGTGGCCGTCTTCGTGTCGGGGTCGCGGTAGGCGCTGATGGCAGTGTGGCCGTCGGCGGCGAGGGTGCGCAGGACATCGTCATCGGAGCCGATCCAGCTTTCGAATTCGATGGTGAGGGTCCAGCCGCCGGGCATTTCGCGGCCGAGGACGAAGGCGCCTTCGCCCTGGTGCTCTTGGAGGAAGTGTGCGGCTTGGTTCAGGCCCGCGGGGCAGGGGACGGGGTTGGCGACGCCCATGAGGTGGAGGGCTTCGGTGAGTGGGTGGGGGGCGAGGGTTACGCACCAGCCTTCGCCGAACATCTCGTCCAAGTCCACGGTATGGGGCCTTCTTTGTCGGGTCCGCGGCGGCCATTGTGTCTAGATGGCTGAGCCCAAAGGGTAAGTGGCGCACATGACATGAGGTGAGGAAGCCCAAAGATCGGTCGTGCCGCAACCGTTCCCACTCGGCCTCTGTCAGACCGCCCCGCCCCATAACCACAACAACGCCCCAGACACGGGGCGGCCACATGACCGCCCGGACAGACAACTCCTAGGTGGTGTGGAAGCCGGGTCAGGAGGTCAGCTGGCCCCTATCCGGGGAGGGGAAGGGGGAGGGGCGGCGATAAGAGTCGGGTGCCCCTGCGCCCTGTGCCCCGCGGGCCGCGTGCGCGGATCCCAGGAGAGAACCGTCACCGAGCGTCGCGCAGCTGAAGAAGGTACGCCGCAGTCAGCGCAACGGCACGGTCCCCGTCATCCGACAGTTCCACGAGGGCACGTGACGCCGTCGTTCCCGGGATGCCCGCCAGTGCCTGGGTCAGCCGTCCGCGGGCAGGTGCCTCAGTAGTGTCGAGGGCGAGTCGGTCGAGGACCCTGGTCGCGATCTCATCCGCCGTCCCGGTGTCGCTCGCCAGCACGCTCAGTGCATCGGCTGCATCGGTGTCGTTCCTTCCCTCCACGATCATGCCGATGAGCGTCGGGACCGCATCGGCCACACCACGTGCCCCGAGCGCCAGAGCCGCGTACCTGCGGACCACGATGTCGGGGCTCGCGAGAGCGTGCCGAAGATGCTCGGCAGCCTCACCGCCGGGCATCTCGGCGAGGGACTGGACGGCACGTTCCCGCACCGCGGCCACGGGCGAGCCGAGGCCCTCAGCCAGCAGCGCCGTGCCGCCGTCGCCCGATCGCGCCAGCGCCCATCGAAGGGCTCCGGCCACATTCGGCTCCGTCTCGCTCAGCGCCGCCTCGACCAGGGCCTCCACCGGCACCGGAACCGCGTCGACCGAGGAAAGGGCCGCGCGCTGGCGCGCGTCGGCGCTCTTCGACCCGAGCGCCTGGAGGAGCGCGACGACCTGGAGGACGTCCTCCCACCCGGTGGGGTCCACGGCATCGATCCGGCGCAGCCGCGTGAGCAGTTCGGTCTCCGCCGCGATGCGTTCGCGTGTCTGACGGATGAGGTCGCCGACGAGCGCCGAGAGCGTGAAGCCGGGGTCGTCGAGCGCGCGCCCGATCTCACGCAGCGAAAGACCCAGCGACCGCAGGCTCTCGATATGGAAGATCCGCCGGATGTCCTCCCCGGAATACTCCCGATATCCGGAGCCCGTGCGGCCCGAAGGGCGCACCAGACCGAGCGACTCGTAATGCCGGAGCATGCGGGCACTGACCCCGGACCGTCGCGCAACCTCACCGATCAACACGTCTTATTGTCCCTCCTGGCCGGAGCCACCGAGGGCCACGACGCGCTTGGCCTCCTCGATCGCGAACTCGAACCCGGCGTCCGGGTCGCGCAGCAGCCGTTGTGTGGCGAGCGCATGCGTACGTACGCGGGGGTCAGGAACCGTGGTCGCAGGACGCAGAGCCGGCCCGATCACTTCGCCCAGCGCGACCAATGCCCGGCTGAGACTCAATTGCGTCTCCCGCCCACCGCGCCCGAGCTGTGTCGCCAACACCGAGGCCAACGCGGACTCCTCACCTTCCGGCACGAGCACGACCGCGGCCCGCCAGGCGCTCCGCGCCACCTCGTCGTCGCCGTCGGACAACAGCGTCCGTGTGATGGCCGGCCACGCCTGCCTGTCCCCGATCTTGGACAGCGTGTGCAGCGCCTGGCTCCGTGCCTGCGCACGCTCCGAGCGGACTTCGCGGACCAGCTCGGGAAGCGTCATGGACACCGGGTGGCGGGCGAGCGCCCACGTCAACATGTCGCGGACGAAGAACTCGGGCTCGATCGCGCATCGCTCGATGAGCTTGTCGACGAAGCGCGGGTCAGGCGCCGTGCCGACCTCCAGAGCAGCCCGCAGTCGCACGGACGAACGCCCGTCCTCCAACCCCTGGAGCGCTCGTATCGCATCCGTGCCCTGTCTTGTGATCGTCATCGAGACCACCTCCTTGGCAAGCAGTGAAGGCCCTGCCACCGTGTCAAGGTCAAACAGGCCCACTGCACAGCCACCGGTCATCTGCCGCGTGGGGCGGGTCCACTTCGGTGACTGTCACCGTGGGATAGCGTCGAATCTCCGTCAGGGTCAGCTCGACGGTCCGGCCGTGCGGGCTCACGCAGTGGAACCGGGCGCCCAGCCGTGTCGTCGCCAGGCAACGCACCACGATGGCGAGCAGATCGGTGCCGAGGCTGCACACCTGCACGATCTGAACCTCGGGCGGTAGTTCCACGGAGGACTCCGTCACCCCGTCATGATCTCAGAGCGTTCGACGAGGTGGCGATACGTCACCTGCAGGGAGCGTGCCTACAGGTGTGAAGTCAGCGGGCCCGAGGGCGACTTGGCGGCCGACACTCACCGGCAGGAAGGTCACAGCTGTTCCCACTCGGCATCCGTCAGGTCGTCCCGCCCCATGCCAGGCAGCGAGACAACGAACGGACAGACACATGATCGTGATCGTGATCGAGCGAACAAGTACTAGGCATGAGGCCCTGCTGTCCACGTACGGGGTCCGGCCGAGTCGCCCGGACCCCGTATCGGCTGAGCTGCCATTTTCGCGAGCCCCCAACCAACAACTCTGGGTGCGTTAGCGAAGGTCCACCCACAGCGCCGAGGCGAACGCGCAAAGGTCGCCCTCCGCCGTGGCCAGGGCAACACCCACCCGGTGCTTCCGCCCTTCCTCCGAGCGGACCCACGCATAGGACACCAGCCGTGAGGAGACCGGCACAGGCCTGAGCAGCCGTGCCGCGAGCGAGGCCGTCACCGCCCCCTCCCGCAACTTCCCCAGCAGCCGGCCCGCCGCGTTCCCGGGGCAGTCGAGTGCCCCCCAGACCAACTCCGCCCGCAGCTTCCCCTCCGCGTCGGCGAGCGCGGGCCCGGGCGACCACGCGGCGGCCACCAGATCCCGTCCCGGCACGACTCCGCAGTGCTGGCGCAGCCCGGTGTCGGGCGTGCGGTCAAGTCCACACCCGAAGCAGTCCACAGTCCCCTCCGGCGGAGCCGCGCGGTATGCATCGGCCGCCGCCGACGCCTCGTCCCAGGAGGGCGGTTGGGGGACCTCGAGATCGAGCTCGTCGGGCGTGGCCACCGCGAGAACCCCGTCCGCACCGGTCAGCACTGCCCCGCCGTCGGTGGTCTCCGTGAGCCCCACCGGTACCTCCACCGGGGTCGGCCGTCGGAAGTCCACCCGTACGGTCTTGGCCGCCGACCGCGCGGAGAGCACCCCCGCTACGTATCCGCCGAACGCCACCCCGGGAAACCCCCGCAGCTGGCCGGGCACAGTGATCATCTCGATGTCGGTCATGGCGCCCACTCCACCACAATCCCCGTTCCCGGCGGTCGGAGAGACGGGACAGGTTCGACACCTCAGACGTCCCCGCCGGTCCAGCCGCCCCCGAGTACATGCTGCGCACCGAGACGATCTGGCTGCCAACTTGCCGCAGCAGCAGTGGGAGATCAGCTGATCCTGCTCCTCGCGGTGAAGCAGGACTGAACGCGGGGTTCGTCTCGTACGTATCCGCTGGCCGACGGTGTAGCTCACGGAAGCTCGTTTCCGTGTCTTGACCAGCCGCGGCGATTCCCATCCAGGTGGTCCACCTGGAGGCCGATCAGGGCGCCCTCGATGATGGGATGTAGGCCAGGCCCGAGGCGAGGGACTATGGCCGAGTGGCAGCCGCGGCGATTCCGGACTCCCGCAGCTGGTGGGCGAGGAACTCCATCTCCGGGAGGGTTCCCGAGCGTTCACCGGCCAGCACCTGGTCCAGCACAGCCCTGGCCTCGGCCAGGTCAAGGCCGAGTTCGGCGCCGGTCCATGCTCGGAGAGCATCTGGTCCCGGAGGTCAGCTGGCAGGACGTCATCGCACACAGCCACGCCGAACCCACAAGCCGAGCAGATGACCTCCCCATCCCACCGCAGGGAGCCACCCACCAGAGCCTGGGCCAACAGAGCGAGGTCAAACGACAAGCTTCTAGGCTCTGTGCGTACCGCTCCTCGACCCGCCGCGCGGTCACCGCACCCCGATCGTCTAGCGTGCCGTGCAGGCAGGAACTACGGGGGAGTGAACAGCACATGAGCAGGACTACGAGCGCCATGCGCCGACTGCGCCGACCGGCGCGGATCACGGTCGTCGCCGCGGCCTTGAGCGTACTGGCGGCGTGCAGCGGCACCGAATCGGACGGCGGAGACCCGGACCCAAGCCCCTCCGCTCCGGCCAGGACGCTGACTGCCGGGGAGATCGAGACCGCCGCGGTCGACGGCAGCGACGTACCGGACCATCAGGTGGGCGCCCGGGAGGCGGCCGACCGGTACGAGGACTCCGAGGTGAGCGCGAGCCAGCCGGAGTGCGTGGTGCAGGCCAGGGTGGCGCTCGGCATGAACGTAGGTGACCCCGCGTCCACGGCGCAGCGCACCGCGATGGGCAACCCGCCGGGAGTGAAGTCCGCGGCGGGTGACCTCGTCAAGACGACGGTGACGTTGGCGTCGTACAAGGGCAAGGGCAAGGACAAGAGCGAGGACAAGGGCGGGGGCGAGGGCGAGGAGAAGGTCCTGTACGACCTAGGCCTGGCCAGCACGGCGTGCCGTTCCGGCTTCACCTCCACGGTGCGCGGCGAACAGACCCCGGTGCAGTCTCCTCCGCAGGAGGACGCCCCCGAAGGCCTCGATTTCGCCGACGAATACACGTGGTTCACGCTCACCGGCAAGCCGGGCGATGACGTCCCCACCCACAGGGTGCTTGTCGTGCGCTCCGGCCACACGCTCGGCTTCTTCAGCCGAACGTATCCAGGCCCCGCCGCGGACACTTTGTCGACGGCGATGCCCTTCCCTGTCGACGTGGCGCGGGCCCAGTGGAAGAAGCTCGCCGCCGAGTGACGGAGCAACCGACGCCCGGAGAAGCTGTAGGCAACTCGATCATCCGCGCGCCTGACGTCGGGTGTGGCTGAACACTCGAGTGGTATCAGGTCATGCGGCGCAGCAGGTGGTCTCGGTTGATCAGTTGATGCTTGAGCACCAACCCGACGTGGACCGCCAGAGCCGCGAAGAAGAGGATCTGCGCAGCGATATGGGCAACGAGCAGATCGTCACCCGACAGCACCAGAGCGACACCCGTGGCCGGGACGGCGAACATGGCCGCGTACAAGGCGGTCTCGGTGCCGTGCGCGAGACGTCGCTCTCGATGAGTGAGAGTCGGCGCCCACGGGGGTAACGGCGTGGCCAGCCGCCAGGCGAGCCGGACGACACCGAGCAGCAGCACCGTGGCGCCAAGCACAACGTGCAGGGTGAGCAGCGCGTCATCGCCGAAAGGCTCATACCCGTCCTCCGCGCCCCCACCACGACCTCGACCTCGGCCCGAGCCCTCTCCACGTCCACGCCCACGCCCGCGGCCTCGTCCGTGGCCGCTGTCGTCCACGTCGAGCAGGTATCCCACGGTGAACTGCGCGGCCATGGCCATGAAGACCATCCAGTGGAGGGTCTTCGTGACGATCCCATAGCCGTGCGGACCGTTGCGCAGGTGGGAGCTCATCCCTCCAACGTGCCCTCCCGCGGGGTTCCTTAGTCAGCGGTGCACCTCACTCTCGGTCTGCGCAGCGTTCGTCTTCGACGAGCAATACACACATGCCGTTAACGCTACGAGTCGGCGCATATCGTCGACATATCAAAACCCGCATACGTGCTGGCAACGCCCCGCTGTCTTGACTGGCGGTATGACTCGAACCTCACCATCAGCGCGAATATCGACCCTCCGGGTTCGCCGCCCTCTTGGCGTCGGCCTGATGGTCGTCATAGGAGTGATCACCGCAACTCTTGGTTGCCAGCGGCCGAATTCCTCGTCCTCCTCGTCCTCCTCGGCCTCCTTGTTGTCTCCGATCAACTCGCCTCCTTCAGCTCCATCACCCTCGAATACTCCGCGCAGTGAGCACGGTGGTGCTGTCGGCGAGGCCGGCGGTGCCGTCCCCGACGGCGTGACGGTCTTCGATGACGCGATTCCGGCTGTGACCAAGCTCGATCCGAGCCTGCTCAAGGGCCTCCGCCAGGCTGCAGCGGATGCCTTAGACGACGGAGTCGAGTTCTACGTCAACAGCGGCTGGCGTCCCCCGGAGTACCAGAATCAGCTTCTTCGCAAGGCGGTCGCCGAGTACGGGTCCGAAGCCGAGGCCGCCCGATGGGTGGCCACCGCGAAAACGTCTCCTCATGTGTCGGGGGAGGCGGTCGACATCGGGAAATCCGATGCGACGGCGTGGTTGTCCGAACACGGTGCCGAGTACGGGCTGTGCCAGATCTATAAGAACGAACCCTGGCACTACGAATTGCGCACCAATGCGATCGAGGGCGGCTGCCCGCATATGTACGCCGACCCCACCCAGGACCCGAGGATGCACGAGTGACCGGCCGCGAGCGAGGACAGACGACGACTCAGATGGACACGGCACAGGTGGGCACGGCGGAGACCGGACAGGGCGACACCGACCGCCGGGACACCGACCGCCGGGATACCAGCTCCGGTATCTGGCGCACGCGCATCCGCCGGGCGATCCTCATCGGCTCCCGGCCGGGGCCCTGGAAGCGCGGCCTGGTGCTCGCGGCGCTGGCGCTGCTGCTCGGCCTGCTCATGCTGCTGCACGCGAAGATCCCGAACGGGATCGGGGGCCTCGGCAGCCTGGTGGAGACCTTCCTGCCGTGGTTCGGCCTGCTCATCCCGGCGCTGCTGGCCGGGGCGCTGTGGCGCCGCTCCGCCTCCGCGGTGGTCGCGCTGCTGCTGCCGGTCGTGGTGTGGCTGAATCTCTTCGGCGGGCTGCTCAGCGACAAGTCCCACCCGGGCGGCGACCTCACCGTGGTCAGCCACAACGTCAGCGCCGAAAACTCCGACCCGGTCGGCGCCGCCCGCGACCTGGTCGCCTCCGGTGCGGACGTGCTGGCACTGGAGGAGCTGACCCCGCAGGCCAGAGGCGCGTACGAGAAGGGGCTTGCGAAGGCGTACCCGCACCACACGGTGCAGGGCACGGTCGGGCTGTGGAGCAAGCGGCCGCTGTCCAACACCCAGCCGGTCGACATCAAGCAGGACGTCGGGCCGCTGGGGGAGACCAAGTCGGTCGAGAGCAAGATGGCCGACAACCGGGCGCTGCGCACCACGGTGGCCACGGACCAGGGGCCCCTAGCCGTGTACGTGGCTCACCTGGGGTCCGTACGGGTAAATTCCAGGGCGGGCTTCTGGACGGACTCGCGGGACAGAAACGCCCAGGCGCTCGGCGAGGCTCTCGCCGCCGAGTCGAACGAGCGGGTGGTGCTGCTCGGCGACCTGAACGGCACCACGGACGACCGCGCGTTCGCCGGTATCACCTCGCAGCTGCACTCGGTCCAGGACGCGGCGGGGGACGGCTTCGGCTTCACCTGGCCGGCGAAGTTCCCGGTGGCGCGGATCGACCAGATCCTGGTCCGCGGCGTGGAGCCGACGAGCGCGTGGGTGCTGCCGGCCACCGGCAGCGACCACCTGCCGGTGGCGGCCGCAATCAGCTGGTGAACCGGCGTAGAGCCGACGGCTCTGTCCCGCGCCTCCCGGTCCGGAGCCTCGCCGCTGTGGGCCCGGTTCCGGGCCACGGAGCCGAAGGCTGCGTCGACCAGGGCGGGCAGCTGTCCGACAGCGCGGGGTCCCGGGCGACGTGGTCGCTGATGGTCGCCCGTGACTTGGACGCTTTCCTGCTGGCTGGCGGCTTCGGCCCTCCAGAGGCAGCCACCTCGTATCAGCCGGGCTGGACGAGCCCACCTCGGGTAGGACCCCAGATTTCGTGTCGGAATCTCAGTGCTGAGGTCGGAGCGGAGTCGCATGCGACACGGAGTTGAGCCTCGCGGGTGTCGGGGGCGGTGGAGTGCAGTGTGATCTGGGGCTTCGTGGCCCTGATGTCCGCCAGCTGACGCGGGCGGACTCTGCGGGCCGGCGCCGAGTAGAGGTTCGCGTCGAAGGTGACCAGGCAGTCCGTGCCGACGTAGCTAAGGTGCCGCTGAGTGACGGCAGAGGGCATGGCCCGCAGCGGTCGCAGGGCCTTGTGGTCGCGGATCACGCGGTGCCCGGTCACCTCGCCGTGGGGGCCGTGCACCTTCGCCCGCCGCAGGGGCACCCAGGCGTTGACAGCGGAGTCCAGCTTCAACCTCGGTCGGCAGTTTGCTGCCGGGGCGGCCAGGTGCCGCCCCGGATCCCGCGGCCCAACTCGGCAGCGAACTGGAGGTACTTGATCGGATCGCCGGTCGCCATGAAGGCTTCTGGGTGACGTGTGATCACCGGGACAGTGGGCGAAGCACTCCAGGCCGCCCATGACTGATGGGAACCTTTGAAAGACGGCCGGGGCTGCTCCTCGCCCCACTCGCCTGGTCTTTGAATTGTCTGGGGAAGGTGGGGAGCGCAGAGCGGTCCTTGATCAGCAGGCTGTAGGTTTTGGCCATGCCTGATCACTGGCGGATGGTCAGATCGGGTCTGCACGGCCCCGTTGGCGCGTGTGGCACCCAGGCCGTTGGCTTGATCGGTCCGCGAGCCTTGATCGTTGCTGAGCCTGCTGATTAGTTGGTCGGCATGACCGAACGCCAACCCGTCGCCTGGCCGCCTGACCCGATCAAGACCGAGCGGCTCGTGCTCCGAGAGCCGGAGGCCCGGGACCGTGCGGCGTTCATCGAACTCCTGGCGTCGCCAGAGGTGCACACCTACCTCGGCGGCCCCCAGCCGCGTGACGAACTTGAGCGTGAGATGCCCGAGGTACCCGGGCTGCGGCCCGGGATTTTCGTCGTCGATCTCGACGGGGCGATGATCGGCCAGATCCTGCTCAGGAGAGCAGCGGAGCACCATCGCCCGGCTGCTGTCGGGAAGACCGATCTCGGCTACCTCTTCCTGCCGCGGGCCTGGGGATTCGGGTACGCCACCGAGGCGTGCGCGGCGGCACTCGCCTGGTTCGACGGCGCCCTTCCCGGCGAGCCGGTGGTGCTCACCACCCAGACCGCCAACGTCGGCTCGATGCGCCTCGCGGCAAAGCTGGGGTTTACCGAGGTAGAGCGGTTCCAAGCCTGGGACGCCGAGCAGTGGCTCGGCTTGCGGTCCCCGGCCACGCCGTCCGCCTGAACTCGTGCTCGACGGCCCCGGAGCCCCAACGCGACAGGCACTGCTGGGACGAAGCCCAGCACGGTCGAACTCGTGGACAAAGCTGCGTTGCGGGCCCGCGGACCGACAGATCGGCGGCACCAGCGAGCGGTGAAATCGTCGACCTCATGGCAGTGCTGGAGGAGTCATCTCGGTCAGTGGCGAGTCCTCACGCCGCTCCCAGTCGATGCCCGAAACCCAGCCACTTTCCTGCCGGGCTCAGCGGATCATCGCATCCGCGACGGCACCGGGCTCCGGTACTCAGTGGATCCGCGCTGCCGGTTCATCTCGTCGATCGGGCGCCGGCCGCGCACAGCACATCGGCACGGACGCACCCGAACCTGGAAGCTCAACCCTTGAGGTCAAGGCTTTAGGCCCCACTCTTCGCATCGCCCGCAGGGCTGGGACCCGCCCGTGCGATGAGTAGGGCTACGTCGTCGCGCTCTCCGCTGTGACGCAGGGTGTGCAGCAGCAGGTCGCAGGTGGTGTCCAGCGGGCGGTCGGGGTCGTCGAGAACGTCGAGGAGAGCGTTCAGGCGTACGTCGATCGGCTGGTGGCGAGTCTCGACGAGGCCGTCGGTGTAGAGGACGAGCTGGCTTCCCCGCCTCAAATCGATGGAGGTGGAGTCGAAGGAAATGCCGCAACCGCCCAGGGGCGCGCCGGTGGGCAGGTCGAGGAGCTCGCGTGTGCCGTCCGGACGGAGGAGGACGGGCGGCAGGTGCCCGGCAAGGGAGATGTGGCATTGCTCGGTGCGGGGGTCGAAGACGGCATAGACGCAGGTGGCGATGGTGTCGAGGCCGTCCGTGATGTGGTCGAGGTGGTGCAGGACCTGGGCGGGGGCCAGATCGAGATCAGCCAAGGTTCTCGTGGCGGTGCGCAGCTGTCCCATAGCGGCTGCGGCTGTCACCCCGCTGCCCATGACGTCGCCGACGACGAGGGCGGTCTTGTCGCCGGCCAAGGGGATGACGTCGAACCAGTCACCGCCGATCTCGATGGTCGCCTGGGCGGGGCGGTAGCGGAAGGCGACCTCCAGCCCCGGCCGCTGTGGAGGAGGGTGGGGCAGCAGGCTGCGCTGGAGGGTGAGCGCGGTGTGGCGTTGTTCTTCCACGGCGCGGTGGCGATCGGTGACGTCCACGCTGGAGGTGGCCACTCCCAGCACTTTCCCGTCGGGGGACTCGAGCCGGTAGAACGAGATCGACCAAGCGTGATCATTGTCCGGGTCAGCCGCTGTGCGGCCCACGGTGTACTGGTCCACAATCGGTGCCCCGGAGGCCAGGACGTCGCGCATGGCACGTTCGAACGCCGCGTCAAGGAAGGGCAGCACCTCATGGACGTGCCGGCCGACATGCTCGGCGGCAGGCACACCGTTCATCCGTTCCTCCGCGGGGTTGACGGAGATGTACCGCAGGCCGGTGTCCAGCATTGCCAGTCCGATCGGTGCCTGGGACACCAGCTGTGCGGACAGGGACAGGCTCCGCTCCACCCGCCGTAGCGTCGTCAGGTCGGTGGCCAGCCCCAGGGCCCAGTAGTCGCGCTGGTCGTCCTGCAGCCGCATATTGCGGAACTCCACCGGTCGCGTGCTGCCGTCCTTGTGCCGGACCGGAAAGACGCCTGCCCAGCTCTCTCCGTCCTCCATGACCTTGGCGAACAGCGCCAGCACCGTGTCGAGGTGCTCCTTGTCGATCAGTAGATGGCCCGCGTACTGGCCCAGGGCCTCCTCGGCGCTGTAGCCGAAGAGGATCTCGGCCTGAGGGCTCCAGAGATCGATCCGGCCCTCGGCATCCAGGAGGACAGCGGCCACATTCAGCACATCCAGCAGGCCACCGGGTCCCGACGGCACCACAGCCGCAGTGTCGGGAGCGCCCTGAAAGGGTTCGGTATCACCCATGGCCCAGGCTCCTTCCGGCCCCCGCGCAGGCCGTCGTCCGCCGGTACAGACCGTGTGCCGGCACCCACGCCCGACTGCTCCATTGTCCCCTCCGCAACGTGCGCAAGCAGCCCAGGCGCGGGCCAGGCCCCGAGTTGCGCCTGCGGGCTCCTTGGGGATGCGGTGGGGGCCGTGCCTGCACCGCATGGTCAGCCAGCCAGCCAGCCAGCCAGCCAGCCAGCCAGCGGGCCAGTGCGAGCGGCGAGCGGCGGGCGAAGATCGTCAACTCCTCATACGCTCGACCGGGCACCAGGCGGCCGCGCGACCAAACTGACCGCGCTGCCCGGTGTCCACCGTTTGATCTCGGGTGGGTCGTACTGGGGTGGCTCTCCAGGCCGCGCGGCAGGGGCGCGGGTGTTCGCTCACCGGTGCCAGGGCCGCTCTGGATGGCGCAGTCTGGGGTAGTCGGTGATATCGGATCACGCGGTTCATATCGGCGATGCCACTGGCCCTGGACCCTGGGGGCGTCGGGGGCTTCCTGCGGCGATTGCGCCTGTGGCGGAGGCGGACCGGCCGTGGAGGGGTGATGACGGCGGCCGGAACTCCCCAATTCCTCGGGGCAGGAGGCTCTGTCCCCGGCACTCAGCGATTGGCGACAATTTCGGGTGGGCGTCCGCAGCGGTGTTGTTCGGCTGCCGGGGCGGCGATGGTCTCCTCAACGAGCCGGGTCCCGCGTGTCCCTGTGGCACTGTGAAGCCATGGACGAACGGATCGAGCAGGTCCTGGCAGCGCGCGAGCAGGCGGTCGCCGAGCTGGGGCGCGGTGCGTGCGAGCTGGCCCTGGACCGGTTCCCGGACGCGGTCATCACGGTTGACGGCAACGACATCGGCTTCGGTACGGGCTCGGGGTACAAGGGCCTGGTGTTCACGGTGGCCCCGGCCAAGGCTCATGTCACGCTGGGCATCGCCGGCGGCGCGAGGCTACCCGACCCGGCCGGTCTGATGGAGGGCAGCGGCAAGCTCCACCGGCACGTCAAGATCCGCCGGCCGGATGATCTGCGCCGGCCGGAGCTGCGGGATTTGATGGATGCGGCACTGGCCCGCCAGGGACTCTAGGCTGCCCGTGGTGGTGCGCTGGGTTGTGGTGTGAGGATCTCGGTTCCGGAGCAGGTGCGGTCTGCCCTTCGCTTCGGGAGGAGCTTCGCCACGTCCAAGCCTGTACGCGCACGGCGGCTGACCGAGGGGAGGGCCGCCTTCTGTTGAGGATCGTGCGGCGGGGCCTGCATCAAACGGTCAAGGTGCGCTGCGCGATGATGGTCCTGGCCTCGACCTCGGGGAACACCAATGAGGCCATCGCGCATCTGGTCGCTGCGGATCCTGACACCGTCCGCGATGTGATCCACGCCTTCAACGAGCGCGGCCCGGAGCGCCTGGACCCGCGCTGGGCGGGGCACCGCGGCGGATCACCTCCGAGCACTCCTTCGCCCACGGCCATGTGAAGCAACTGCACGCCGTGGCCCGGCGGTTCCTACCCGCCCTGGCCGCGCACACCAGGGTGCTGCCCGGCACCCAGGCGGTGGCCTACGTGGACATCGATGACACGATCCGCCGTACCTACGACTGTGCCAAGCAAGGTGCCGGTAATGGATAGAGCAAGGTCAAGTGCCTGAACGCGTTGCTCGGGATTATCTCCACCCCACTCGCCGCCCCGGTGATCGCTTTTCATCCTGTGCTGCAGGGGTGAACTGGGCTGGTCAACGAGGGTAGTGACGTGACAGAGCCCCTCGTTGTTGGCGTGGTGATCTCACTCATCACACCGGCGGCCGAGGGGCTCTGTTGGTTCCGTATCCGTCCATGCTCGACGTCCCGTATGAGCTGGTTGAGCATGTCACCTGGCTGATCTACGCCCGAAGGCGTGAACTGAACTCGCCGTGGCGGAAGCTGGGTTACTTCAAGCAGGCCCAGCTCGCCCTGGCCCACCTACGGAAGAACGAGACGTTCGCCCAGGTGGGAGCCGGGTTCGGAGTGCCGGAGGCAACAGCATGGCAGTGATTGGACGAGACCGTCGAGGTCCTGGTTGCCTGGGCGCCGGGCCTGCACGAGGCCCTGGTGGGCCTGGGCGAGGGCGACTTCGTCATCGTCGACGGGACGCTGATCCCCGCCGACCGGGCGCCCCAGACAGCGCCGCTTCCCTGCTGGATGAGGCCCTGACGATCGCGGAACGCCTTCAGTCGAACGTGTCGACCATGTGTCCAGGGTCATGTCCACGGGCGAGGTGTACGGCGGGTCGTTGGAGGCGTCGCCGCGGTCATGTGCGGGGTGACTGCACCGTCGGCCGCCTCGTCCCGACGAAGGACGTCGGTCAGGTGGGTGGCGGCTTCCTTGAGCCGGCTGGGTCGTCGCGCCAAAGGTCTTGACAACCTGATTGGTCTGGACCAACTATGCCCACAGCGGCGGCGGCCCCGTCGTTCACTTCCGTCCTCACCTCTCTTTGGAGGCACTTCGTGGACCGTGTACGTCAGGGCAGACCCGGTGTTCGCCGCAGAATCGGCGCGGCCATCGCCGTCGGTGCGGCCGCCGTACTTGCTGTCACCGCACTCGCCGCGCCCGCCCAGTCGGCGGACGTTGAAGCAGCGGACGTCAACGTTGCCAAGAACGCCGGGTTCGAGGCGGACCTGAGCAACTGGACCTGCGCCGCGAACAGCGGTGCCGCCGTGACCTCCCCCGTGCACGGCGGCGCGAAGGCACTCAAGGCCACCCCAACGGGCCAGGGCACCGCCGAGTGTTCCCAGATTGTCTCGGTCAAGCCCAACTCGACGTACCAGCTCAGCAGTTGGGTGCAGGGCAGCTATGCCTACCTGGGTGCCCGTGGCACCGGTACCACCGACGTGTCGACCTGGACGCCGGGCAACTCGTCCTGGCAGCAGCTCTCCACCAGCTTCACGACCGGTGCGAACACCACATCGGTCACCGTGTACACGCACGGCTGGTACGGGCAGAGCGCGTACTACGTGGACGATGTGAGTGTCCTTGGGCCCGACGGGGGCGGCGGCACCGACCCGGTGGAGATACCGGCCGTGCCCTCCGGCCTCGCGGCGGGCACGGCGACGTCCGCGTCGGTGGACCTGTCCTGGACCCCGGTGTCCACGGCCACCGGATACACCGTCTACCGCGACGGCACCAAGGTGTCCTCGGTCGGCGGCGCCTCCACGACCGTCACCGGTCTCACGCCGGACACCGCCTACAGCTTCCAGGTGAGCGCCTCGAACGCGGCCGGTGAGTCCGCGAAGTCAACGGCGGTGTCCGCACGGACCGCCAAGGGCGGCGGCGGAGGCGGGGGTACCGTGCCCAAGCACGCGCTGACCGGCTACTGGCAGAACTTCGACAACGGCGCGACCGTGCAGAAGCTGCGGGACGTGTCGTCGCAGTACGACATCATCGCCGTCTCCTTCGCTGACGCCACCACCACGCCGGGCCAGATCACCTTTAACCTGGACCCCGCCGTCGGCTACGCCTCCACCGCCGACTTCAAGGCAGACATCGCTGCGAAGCGCGCCGCGGGCAAGTCGGTGATCCTCTCGGTCGGCGGAGAGAAGGGCACCATCTCGGTCAACAGTGACACCTCCGCGACGACATTCGCGAACAGCGCCTATGCGCTGATGCAGGAGTACGGGTTCGACGGCGTCGACATCGACCTCGAGAACGGCCTCAACCCCACCTACATGACCAAGGCGCTGCGCCAGCTCTCCGCGAAGGCGGGCCCGAAGATGGTTCTCACGATGGCGCCGCAGACCATCGACATGCAGTCCACGTCCGGCGGGTACTTCCAGACGGCGCTGAACGTGAAGGACATCCTCACGGTCGTCAACATGCAGTACAACAACAGCGGGTCGATGCTGGGCTGTGACGGCAAGGTCTACAGTCAGGGCAGCGTGGACTTCCTGACCGCGCTCGCCTGCATCCAGCTGGAGGGCGGCCTCGACCCGTCGCAGGTCGGGCTCGGCGTCCCGGCGTCCACGCGTGGGGCGGGCAGCGGATACGTGGCCCCGTCGGTCGTGAACAACGCCCTCGACTGCCTGACCCGGGGCACCGGCTGCGGCACCTTCAAGCCGTCCAAGACCTACCCGGGGCTGCGGGGCGCCATGACGTGGTCCACGAACTGGGACGCGACGGCGGGCAGCACGTGGTCGAACTCCGTGGGCCCGAAGGTGCACAGCCTTCCGTAGCGAGCGAGTGAGCGAACGGATGACCTGGCGGGGCGGGCAGACCTATCACGGCCCGTCCCGCCCAGGATCTTGACGAAGTGCGGTAACGCGGCCGAGTCCTTCTGTCGGCCGCTCAGTAGCGGTCGTGCACGAACGTAGCTCGGTGATCGTCATCGTCACGAGCAACCTTCATACCTCCGGCTTCGATTCGATAGGTCAACGACCGTTCAGGCTGTGGCTGCAACAGCCCTAGAGACACAGTCGGGTCACTGCCGTGGTGACGCAACGGGATTTGCTGCGAACCGCCTTGTTCACCTTGCTTCGGCTCGTTCGGCCTCGGCTTCAGTGTGGGCGAGACGGTAGGACTCGGTGCCGGTCTGGATGATGGCGGCGTTGAAGGTGAGCCGGTCGACGATCGCCGGGCAGATCCCGGGTCGGTGAACGTGATGAGCCCACTTACGTTTCTGGCAACCCGCCACGCGTCGCGTACCCGGCGACAAATCGCCCCCTGTTACACACCTGTGGCGATTCGCCCTACAACGAACCCCGGGGCCGCGTCGTCTAGCAGGTGGGATCCGACACGTGGACGAATGACGAACGAGGAGTTGGCAGCAGTGGGGGACATACGCAGACGAGGAGCCGTGGCCCTGGGGATCACCATGCTGGTGGCCCCACTCACGGTGGCGCTCGGCACGGGCAGTGCTCAGGCGGCGTCGTGCTCGACACAGACCGGGCCGTACCAGAAGCAGGTCGAGAAGTTCCTCGGCCGTCCGGTGGACGGCAAGCAGTCGGCGGCCGACTGCAAGGTCATCAAGGCCTTTCAGACCAAGCACAAGATCACCCCGAACGCCGGGTACGCGGGCAGCGTCACCTGGGGTGTCATGAACCTCATGAACAAGCAGAAAGCGGTGGGCAACAACCCCAACAAGGCGGGTAAGTGCCCGACCGACAAAGGGCGCATCGCCTGCGTCGACCTGACGCTCCAGCTCAGCTGGATCCAGGACGGCAAGACCCTCAAGTACGGCCCGGTCCCGGTGCGCACCGGCCGCAACGGCCACGAGACCCGCACGGGCCTGAAGAAGGTCTACTGGCGCAACATCGACCACGTGTCGAGCATCTACCACGTGCCGATGCCGTACAGCCAGTTCTTCGACGGTGGCCAGGCGTTCCACTCGGTCGGCATCAGCGTCTGGTCCCCGCCGGGCTCCCACGGCTGCGTCAACATGACGAAGAAGGACGCCGTGCAGTACTGGAACATGCTGCGCAAGGGCGACGACGTCTTCGTCTACGGCCGCAAGTCGGGCACCTGATCCGCCGTTTCCGCGGATCGGACGGCCCGAGCGAGGGGCGCTGCTGAATGAAGCTGCGCCATCTTGAAGCGAAAGAATTCCGAGGTCCGCGGCCGCGGACAGACCCCGCCCTTCTGGTCGAGCACCTGCGCCCGGCCGTGGGCGCCGCCGACGCTCATTGCTGGGGCTGCGCAACCGGGCCATCGACACCCTGGCCTTCGCGCTACGGGGATCGGCTACTCGGAGGGCGGGGCCATGAACTGGGCGATGGTGTGGCCCGTCCTGGTGGCGGTGCTCGTCATCGCGGTGGTGGGCGGAGCCGGATGGGGGTTGTGGCGTGCGCACCGACTCGCGGTTGGGCGGGACCGGCAGTGGCGGGCGCAAGAGGAGGCGAGGGCGCGGGAGCTGTCGATGGCGGAGGTCGATGCACTGTCCTGGCAGGAGTTTGAGACGTACGTCGCCGACCTGTGCCGGCGGGAGGACTGCACGAGGGTCGTCGTCAGCGGCACGAGCGGCGACCTGGGTGTCGATGTCATCGGCTGTCTCTCCGATGGCCGCAAACACCCCGGCCCCGGGAGCTCCCGGCCGAACCGATAGCCCAAGTCGTGGAGTTGAGCCGGTAGGAGGCGGCGCCGGCCGAACGGTGGTCGGGCAGTGGGGAATGCAGGGCCTAGGCGCCTGCGAGACACGGCCGGTTGAGCGGGCGGCGGCGCGGGGGGTGCCGGCTGCCGACGCCCCTCCGCCTATGCCACGGAGCTCGAAGGGACCCCGAATAGATGACCGGGGTTGCTCACACCGGACCGCCAGGAGCGCCAGGTTCAGGCCGAGCCCATCGAGCCGGGCCGCGCTGCGGCGGTCCCGTCCACGACCGAAAGCAGGTCCACGACGAAGATCAGCGTCGAGCCCGCCGGGATCAACGCAGAGGGTGACTGCTTGCCGTAACCGAGACGCGGGGGAACGATGATCTCGCGCCGGCCGCCGACCTTCATTCCCCGTACGCCCCGGTCCCAGCCCTTGATGGCCCTGCCACCGCCCACGGCGAACTTGAACGGCCGGTCCTGCTCCCAGGACGAGTCGAACTCCCTCCCGGACGCGAAGGTGACTCCTACATAGTGAACTCGGACGACCCTGCCCGGCCGAGCCTCGGGTCCGTCCCCCACCACGAGGTCCCGGGTCGTCAGCTCGGTGGGCGCGTCACCCTCCGGAACCTTGATTGTGGGCTTCGTCAGTTCGCTCATCACGGTCCCATCGTTCGCCACCGGAGTCCCCCTCACGGGCCGGCCGGCCACATGGACATTCCATGCGCCAGGCGATCACGCTACCGGCAATGCCCGTGCTCCGAGGGGCTCCTGGTGCCATGCGGGTGACCTGAACCTCTCTCAAGGCGGCCCGGCTTCCCGACGGGCTGAACGGGGCGGGCTGTTCGAAAGTGGGCAGCCAGTGCGGCCAGGGGAGCTCTTCGACCGTGGCAGCGGGAACGTCCAAGACCCCTGCCAGGGCTGTTCTCGAGTAGCTCTGATCAGCCCCTGAGGGCGGGTTGTGGAGGTCGTTGCCCGTTGCTGCGGTGATCGATGCCCGGCTGTTCAGGGGCGGTTGACGCTCTGCTTAGGGTGACGGGCATGGTGCGTGCTGTGGTGTTCGATGTCGGGGAGACGTTGGTCGATGAGACCGAGTTGTTCGGTGGCTGGGCTGACTGGCTGGGGGTGCCGCGGCACACGTTTTCGGCGCTGGTCGGAGCGGCGATTGCCCGTGGTGGGGGCTTTGCTGAGGCGTTCGAGATGGTCCGGCCCGGCTTTGACTTCCGGGTCGAGGTCCGGTTGCGGGAGGAGGCCGGGGTGCCGGATCGGGTCCGCGAAGAAGATCTTTACTCGGATGCCCGAGCCTGTCTGCAGGAACTACACCGTCTCGGTGTCTGGGTGGGTATAGCCGGGAACCAGCCGGCGCGGGCCGGGCAAGATCTGCGGTCCCTTCGGTTGGCGGTGGACCTGGTGGCGACCAGTGCGGAGTGGGGGGTCAGCAAGCCCGACCTGAGGTTTTTCGAGCGAGTGGTGACGGCCGTGCCGTTCCCGGCGGAGGAAATCTTGTATGTCGGAGATCGGGTCGACCGGGATGTGGCCCCGGCCAGGAAGGTCGGGTTGCAGGCGGCGCTGTTGCGTCGCGGGCCGTGGGCGTTTCTCCATGACGGTGACGACGGCGGAGCGGACCTGCGGCTCGACGGACTGACGGCTCTGCCTGCGTGGGTTGCCGGGCAGCGCTAGTTTCCGGATTGCGACATTCGCGTTGAGCCACGCGCAGAGGGCCAGCGCGTGCCTGGGCGGTGGCAAGTATTCCCGCTATGCCCCTTGCAGGATGTTGGGATCTGTTGCCGATGTTTCGTGATCCCCTCCTACAGTATGGGGTGAAGAGTCCATCAACTCGGCGGCGTCTGCCGCGAGTTGATGGCATCGGCCTCGGGGCGTGCGGTGGCCTTTGATGGTGCGGGCAGGGGAGTCCAGCCGTGTGAGAGTCGCCAGTGGCGCCCGGCCCGTAGGTGGCCTACTACGGCGTGCTGCAGCGTGGTCCGCTGTGGCAGCCGGTCGAAGTCGGTCGTGCCGAGCGGGACGTGGAAGACGAACTGCAGGACGTCGTCGTCGCCGACAGGTCGGCCTCCGAAACGGGTGAAGCGCCGCTGGAAGTGGAGGATGTTCGAAGGGGGCGGCAAGTACGCGGCGAGCTGGTCGTCCAGGAGCCAGGAGCTGCAGGTGGCGAACTGGACGGTCTCGTCGGGGAAGTGCTGCGTGAAGAAGTCCCGCGCGGCTCGCAGCGACGCTGCGCACCGGGCTGGGGTCAGCGGCCCGTCTTCGGGGATGTGCACGCTCAGGACCCGCTCGCCGTCCGCGGGCCCATCCGGCCCGGGCGGGCCGCCGAGTGCTGCTGTGTCCAGCGTGGTGCGTTCGAACTGCAGGCGCCCGAGTCGGTGCAGCGTGCCGCGGAAGTGCCGCATCACCCACCGCTGCCGGTCGAAGCCGCCGGTGCGGTGGGCGAGGCGGTACGTGATCATTTTGGCGCCGACGTCGGCGAAGGTGGCGGCGACGATGTCGTCGGGGATACCCAGACGGCGCTGCCGCTCCAGAGCCAACGGCAGTGCCAACAGGTACAGGTGGACGTAGAAGTAGCGTCCGGCTTCCCCGAGCGCAGCGGGTGCGTCAGGCCAGGCTGTCTCCCGTGGGGCGGGCGCGGACTGGGAAAACAGGGCCCGGTGACAGTGGCGCAGTGCCTGCCACCGGGCAGGGGCGCGCGCCGGGTCCGGCAGTGTCGCCAGGACCCGACCATGGTCCTCGGCGGGGACGGCGAGGAGCCGCATGCGGCGGCGGGCCTCGTCGGGCGACACGGGCTCAGGGTCGGCGATGTCGCCCGCGGCCTCCTGTCGGCCGAGCACGTTCAGCCACTCCTCGACGTCCGGTGCCGTGGGGGTGTGCGTCATTGGTGTGCCGCCCGCAGCAGTTGGTGGCGCAGTGGGTCGATCCGCGTCAGGCTGTCGTCGAGGCCGCCGGGGCGCGAACGCAGCAGCCAGCAGGCACGCTGCTCGGCGAGCAGCGGGTCCAGGCGCCGCAGCAGTCGGCGGGCGGTGTCGGCGGGGATTGCGTCGGCATCGGCTCCGACCGATACGCGGGCGCGCAGGACGTCCACGGCGAACTCCGCGAGGTCTATCGCGTGCCGGAGTTCGCGTACGACGACGTCTCCGTCGGCTGCGGCCAGGTCGGTGCCAGACAGGTCGAGGCGGCTCTCCGCGAGGGCGCCGGCAGCTAGGTCCAAGGCCGCGGGCGTCGGCAGGTCCGGAAGCGGCAGCGAGGGGTCGGGGAACAGCGCCCGCGCGACGGGGGATCCGTTCAGGAGCGGGATCCCGAACAGCCGATACACCCTGCCCAGACGCACCAGGCCACTCCCGGCGAGACCTGCCGCGTCCAGCAGCACGTGGTCGTCGAGAACGGCGCCGAGGTCGAGGTCCCGGTTGGTGTCCAGACACCAGCTCGCCGCGCCGCCGAACACGGCGGGGCCGAAGGCGACGGAGGGCGGGTCCCACATGCCGTTGTCGCCCCAGGAGGTGAGCAGGTAGCCCGAGGCCCCGTGCGCCAGGCCCGCCTCGGCGGCGTCCACCATGTTTTCCACGGCATTGTCGAGACGGCCGATGATGCCGTTCCAGTTGCCTGCGCCGGGCGCCACCCAGTAGGGGAGCCCGGCGTCGCTGAGGAGCTTGCCGTGGGCGGCGAAGCCGTCGCGCAGGCGGTTGAGGTCGGCGCCGCGTTGCTGCCAGGCACCGACCTCCGCGCTGTTGGCGTCCATAACCTGCGCGGTGTGCCGTGGCGCGTCGTACTGCCAGATCACGGGTATCGCGCCGGACGGCACCTGGTCCAGTAGCTCGGGGTGGTGGGCGAAGACGTCGGCCCAGAACTGCACGGTGTAACCGGCGTCCAGCCAGGGCCGCAGCACGGTGGTGACGTAGTCGAAGTAGACCCTGCCCAGGCCAAGTTGGCGCGCCCGGTCCCGGGACTGGCCGGTGCCCAGCTCGAAGGGCTCGTCGGCGCCGATGTTCAGACGCCGGGCGCGGACGTGGGCGGTGATCTCCGTGAGCAGGCTGTGGGCGAAGTCGGCGTTGGCGGCGGTGGGGGCGAGGGTGCTCGGCGGGTGGTGGGCTCCGCCGCGCTCGAAGCCGTCGGGGTTCTCGGCGCGGTGCGCGTACGCCGGGTGGGCGAGATAGCGCTCCATGTGCCCGAAGGTGTTCTGGTTCACCACCAGGTCGATGCCGACCGCGGCGCAGCGCGCGTCGAGCCAGCGCAGGTCGTCGGCGGTGAGCGGGGAGGCGTTCTGCCAGACCTCCTGGTGGTCGCGGAAGGCGTAGGTGTGCTCGGTGTACAGCTCGAACTGGTTGAAGCGGGCCAGGGAGAGGATGTCCACCCAGCGTGCCAGGGTGCGGCGGGTGGGCACGCGGTCCCGGCTGATGTCGAGCAGGAAGCCGCGGCGCTCGAAGTCGGGGTGGTCCGAGATGTCGTAGCCGGTTTCGGGGAAGTCGGGTGCGGCGCGCAGCTGGGCGAGGGTCTGCAGGGCGTAGCGCAGTCCGGTCGGGTCCCGGTGGCGGACGCGTACGCCTTCCGGGCCGGTGCGCAGGCGGTAGCCCTGGGCGGGTAGCGCGGGGTCGAGGGTCGTGGTCACCGGGGCGTCGGCGGGGGCGCCGCCCGGGAAGGTGGTGAGCGAACGGGGTACGGGGAACGGGGTGGTGGGCAAGGAGGTTCTCCAGTGCGGCGCGGGGTGAGCTGAGGTGCCGGGAGGCCGCTGGGGCCTCCCGGCACGGTCGGTGGGGTGGTTCAGCGACAGCTGTTCAGCTCGCAGATGTCCGCGCGGTTGGTGGACACCTTGATGTCGTCGTACCAGATGTAGCCGTCGTTGGCCGGGGCGAACTCGGCGGTGCCGCCGCCGGCGAAGCTGGAGAAGTACGCCTTGTCGATCTGGTCGTCGTTGGTCACGAAGCGCAGGCCGGTCTTCTTGGCGGCGGGCTCGCCGTTGTAGAAGATCTCGATCTCGCCGTCTGGGTTCGCCTGCCCGCCGGTGACGGTGTTGACCTTCAGACGCTGGACGACGTTGACCCACTTCCCCTTGGGCCACTGGATGTCGGCGCCGTCCTTCTGGAGGACGATGTCGTCTCCGTACTCGCCCTCGTGCTCCATGCTGTAGTAGTACACAGCTGCCTTGCCGCTGCTCTTGCTCCAGATCGGGCGCGAGGTGAAGCCGTTGGTGCCGGTGCACGGTTGCCCGCCGGAGCAGGCTTTGCCGCCCGCGAGGCCGATGCCGACCTTGCCCGCGAACTGGGTGGTGCCCCAGCTGAAGTCGTCACTGAATTTCACCCAGAACGACAGGTAGTACTCGCGGGACTTGGGGACGCTGAACGGTGCAAGGGCCCCGGAGTTCTTGGGGTCTATCTGGCCCTTGGGGTAGAAGACGCGCAGCGACTTGCTGCCGCTGTGTGCGGGGGTGCCGCTGTCGACGCGCGTACGGGTGTCCCAGCCCTGGGGCGAGCCGCTGTCGGCGAGGTTCCATCCGTCCGTGGCCCATTCGGAGATCGTGTACGGGTTGCCCGCGGCCGGCCGCTCGAAGCCGTTCTGCTTCAAGGCGGCGGTGCGCGTCTCCTCGGTGCGTTCGGCCATGGCCTGCGGGGTCAGGGCGAGGGTGGCGAGCACGCTGGTCGCGGCACCGACCAGGAGCAGGGTCTTCGTCTTCGTCTTCATCGTTCGTCTTTCCTCTTTCCGGTGTGTGTTCCGGTGTATGTCCCGGCGATGGGGACTGATGGGGTTGGTGAGAGTTGCGGCTCGAGGGGCTGGCCTCACGACAGCCAGCGGGGCAGCCCCTCGGCGACGAACACGTCCTCCTCTCGGAGCCAGGAGTAGGTGGTGTGTACGCGGGCGATCTCCTCGGCCTGGCCGGGCGAGAGGCCTTCCGCGGGATCCAGGCACCAGGTGCCGGTCAACAGGCCCTGGCGGCGCAGCACTTCATGGACTCCGGCAATGCAGCCGGCGAAGCCGCCGCGCACGTCGTAGACGGCCGCGTTGGCGTCGGTGTCCCCAGCCAGCCGGGCCACGGCGCGCTGCCGGGCGGCCGGGTCGCCGGTGCGGGCGGCGTGGATGTCGTCGAGCAGCTGCACCGCGGAGCGGGTCCACACCGCCCAGTGGCCGAGGAGCCCGCCGGTGAAGTGGCGCACGACCGGGCCCGCGGGGCCGGAGACGTGGTAGGGGGTGAGCAGGTCGGCGACGATGCTGTCGTCGTTGCCGGTGTACAGGGCCACGTCGGCGCCGCGGTCGGAGGCGGCGATGCCCTGGACAAGTTCGAGGGTGCGGTACCGGTCGAACGGAGCGGCCTTGACGGCGACGGTCGACTCCTGGTCGGCCAGCCGTTGCCAGTAGGCGCGGGGAAGATAGCGGCCGCCGACGGCCTCCTGGAGGTAGAAGCCGATCACGGGCAGCACCTCGCCGATGGCGGCGCTGCGGTCCAGGAGCGCGTCCAGGTCCGCCTCGGGCAGCCCGGCCGGGGAGACGAGGACGGCGTCGTAGCCCAGCTCGCGGGCGGTATGGGCCTCCTGGACGGCCTGCCGCACGGGTCCGCAGACACCGGCGATCCGCAGGAAGGGCCGGTCGCCGACGGCCTGGCTGGCTTCCTGCGCGGCGAGTTCGAGCACGGCGCGCAGTAGTCCGTGGTCCCGGACGGTGAACTGGGTGGTGTGGACACCGACGGCCACACCACCGGCACCGGCCGCCATGTAGTAGCGCGTCAGGGCGCGTTGGCGGCGCTCGTCCAGGGTGCGGTCGGCGTGCAGGGCCAGGGGGTGAGCAGGGATGACGGTCCCGCGGTGCAGGAGTTCGGCGGTGCCCGGGGGCAGGGTGGGCACCATCAGAAGCGACCGTCCCTGCGCTCGAACTTGGTGGACTTGTCCCACAGTTCGTTGCCTGCGAGCAGCCAGGCTGCCTGCAGGTCGACCAGCTGCCCGAGGGTGCGATCCGGGTAACCGAACAGCGCGTGGCAGGCGGTGGCGTCGCTGAGCAGGCTGGTCCCGGGCAGCTCCCCGGCGAACTCGGCCTTTACCTCTAGGCGTTCGGCCAGCCGCAGGGCGAGCGTGCGGATGCCGGCCGTCTCCGGTCCGGTGAGGTTCAGGGTGAAGGGCGTGCCGCCGCGGGCGTGTCCGATGCTGCGCAGGACGACCTCGTTGGCGTAGCGCTGCCAGACGACGTTGACGGCGCCGGTGTCCAGAGCGACGGGCTGCCCGGCGAGGAGGGTGCGGGCGAGGTCGGCGAGCACGCCGTAGCGCGGCTCGACGGCGTAGTTGAGGCGGATCAGGGCGACGGGGGTGTTCCGGGTGCGGGAGGCGTGGGTGAAGACCCGCTCGCGGCCGAGGCAGGTGATGGCGTAGTCGCCCTGTGGCCGGTGTGTGTCCCCCTCCAGGGAGCCGCCTTCGACAGGGGCGGTCATCCCGTACACGTTGCCCGTGGACAGGGCGACGATCCGGGCTCCGGGCCAGCGCCGGGCGACGTGGTCGGGCAGCACCGTGTTGGTCAGCCACGCCTGCTCGGGCGCGGTGGCGGTGCCGAACTTGGCACCCACCAGGTGAATCACCGCGCCGGCGTCCGGCAGCGCGGCCAGGGCGCCCGGGTCGGACAGGTCGGCGGTGACCGCCTCGACGCCGTGCGCCGCGAGTTCCTCCCGTGCCGCCGGGTCCGTCCACCGGGACACCGCGAGGACCCGGGAGTCCGTGCGGCCCGCGCCGTCGAGCGCACGACGGGCCATGGTCGCGATCCCGGAGCCGGTCTTCCCGCCCGCGCCCAGGATCACCACGTCACCGGGCCAGGCACGGGCCTCGGCCACCAAGTCGGGTCCCGGCCGGCCGAGTTCCTCCTGAAGTTCCCGGACCTCAGTCAGCAATTCGCTCATCACTTCTCCCGCGCCGAAATTCATTCCTATTTGGGGAATGAATTTTCTGATTTCTTGTCGCACGGCCAGAAAAGCATCGAGGATCTATTGACGCAAGAGAATGTTTGGCGCAATCTCCTGGCATGAAGTCGGCAGGAAAGAATGATTCATTCCCTCGAGGCCCTAAATACCTGCACGTCGCGAAGCGGCTGCGCATGAACATCGAAAACGGCCTCTGGGCTCCCGGTGCCCAGCTTCCCGTCGAGCGCGAACTGGCCGACACGCTCTCGGTGAGCATCAACACGGTTCGCCGCGCCGTCGGGGAACTTGCCGCCGAGGGGATCGTCCAGCGTCGTCAGGGCGCGGGTACGTTCGTCACGCCCGTGGCCGACCCGCCCGCCGAGCCGGCGGGGGCATTGGGGGGCCGTCGGCTCATCGGTGTGCTCGTGCCGTCGACGACGTACTACTACCCGCGGGTCGTGGACGGGATCCAACGGGTGCTGCGGGACGCGGGCGTCGGTGTCGTCCTCGCGTCGTCCAAGTACGACCTCGACGTCGAGCGGGACGAGTTGCGGGCGATGCGGAACAGTGGCGTGCAGGGCCTGTTGCTCGTGCCGAACCTGCACATCATGAGCGACCCGCAGGGGTATGTGGACGATTTGCGGGAGCTCCCGCTGCCCCATGTTCTGGTGGAACGCAGGCCCCCGGCGCCGGAGCCGGACGACCCCACTTCGTATGTGGGCACCGACCATGGCGGTGGCGTCTGTCTCGCCCTGCGGCACCTGCATGGCCTGGGTCACCAGCGGGTGGGGCACCTGGGCAGGAGGCGTACCGGCACGTCGGCGCTCGTCGCCCAAGGCTTCGACGACGCCGCGGCGCTGCTCGGCCTCGACGTCGTCGACGGCGCGGTGGCCCGGCAGGAGAGGTGGGCGCCCGCGGAGATCGCAGCGTATGTGCGCTCCTGCGCCGCCGCACGCGTCACGGCCGTCTTCTGCCACGGCGACCGGGACGCCGCGGCGCTGGTGGTCGAGGCCCGGCGGCAGGGGCTCACGGTGCCGGACGACCTCGCGGTCGTCGCCTACGACGACGAGGTCGCGGAGGTCGGCGACGTGCCGCTCACCGCGGTCTCGCCGCCCAAGTCCGAGGTGGGCGCGCTGGCGGCCCAGCTCCTGCTGCGCCGGATGGAGGCGGGTGACGATGCGCTCTGCCACCGCGTGGAGATCCAGCCCCGGCTGGTGGTCCGCGCCTCCTGCGGCGCAGCCCAGACCTCGGTGCCGACCTGAACTCCCGTTCCGTCACTCTCATTTCCTTCACGATCCACTCGCCCCTCGCGCCGCGACTGTGCGCACCGCGCGCGTCGTTCGGTCCTTCCTCACCTTTCGACAGGAGATTGCATGAGCAGCGACCCGGTCACCGGTCGGTTCCGCATAGGCGTGATCGGCGCGGGGGGCGTCGGCGCCGCCCACGTCCGGGCGGCCGCGGACGCCCGGGCTTACCAGATAGCCGCGATATGCGACACGCGCCACTCTGCGGCCCGCGACCTAGCGCCTGCCGGTGTGCCCGTCTTCTCCGACCACCGCGACATGTTCGCGGCCGCTGAGCTCGACGCGGTCATCGTCGCGGCCCCGCACTCCCTGCACACCCCGATGGTCACCGACGCCGCAGCGGCCGGGCTGCACGTCCTGGTGGAGAAGCCGATGGCGACGACCGTCGAGGACTGCACCCGGATGATCGACGCCTGCGACCGGGCCGGCACCTTGCTCGCCGTTGCCCACGTCGTCCACTTCGACCCGCTGGCCCAGGAGGCGCGGCGCCTGGTCGCCTCCGGGGAGTTCGGCCGGCCCGTGCTGGTCACCCACCGGCGCTCGGCACACTACGAGCCCGGCTCGCGGCCCTCCTGGTTCTTCGACCGGGAGCTGGCCGGCGGCGGCATCGTCCTCAACGTCGGCACCCACGGCCTGGACCGCATCCAGTGGTTCACCGGCTCCCCGGTGCGGCGGGTCAGTGGCGTAGTCCGGGGCCGGGACGGCGTCGAGGTGGAGACCGACGCCCTCGCCCTGGTGGAGCTGGCCGACGGCACCAGTGCAAGCCTCGCCCTGACCAGCCGCGGCGCCCCGTACCTCGACGAGACCGAGGTGGTCATGGACCGGGCGACGCTGCGCGTCTCCGCCACCGAGGGCCTGTTCCTGCTGCGCGGCGGCAAGTCCGTCCGGCTGCTCGACGTCGACCCGCGTCGACAGGAGCGTGCGCTGCGGGCCCAGTTGGACGGCTTCGTCGCCGCAGCTCGCGGCGAAGCAGGCGCCCAGTACGTGGACGCCGCCTACGGCCGGTCGGTGGTGGCCGCCGCGCTCGCCGTGTACCGCTCAGCGGCGCAGGGCGGCCAGGTCGCCCTGCTCGCCGACGGAGTACCGGCATGAACCGGCGCGCGTTCAGCACCCTCGGCTGCCCAGGATCGGGCCTCGACGAGGTGGTCCGCCTTGCCCGGACCGGACCCTGCGACGGTGTCGAACTGCGCTGCGCAGCCGGCCAACTGGCCTACCCCGGCATGCCGGACGCCGAAGCCGACGCTCTCGCCGCTCACCTGGCCGCGGCGGGCCTGGACATCGTCTGCCTGGCGTCGTACGTGCAGGTCGCCGCCGACCGCGCGGACGTGGTGGAGGACCTGGCCGGGCACCTGCGCCTGGCCGCCAGGCTCGGCGCCCCCTACGTGCGGGTCTTCGGCGGCGGAGCCGACCAGCCGAAGGGACGGCGCGAGCGGGCGGTCCGCTGTTTGTCCCAGGCCGCCCCGCTGGCCGGGCAGCTGGGCGTGGACGTACTCCTGGAGACACACGACGAGTTCCTCACCGGCGCGCAGGTCGCCGACGTCCTCGAGGACGTCAACTCCCCTGCGGCGGGCGCGGTCTGGGACGCGGTCAACCCCTGGCGCGGCGGGGAGACCCCGGACCGCACCGCCGACGTACTGGGCCCCTGGATCCGGCACGTCCAGTTCAAGGACGTCGCCACACCCACCGACCTGCGTCCGGTCCTGCCCGGCCACGGCATCCTCCCGCTGGCCGCGGTCGTCGAGCAGTTGCACCGGCTCGGCTACCAAGGCTGGATCAGCCTGGAGTGGGAGCGCGCCTGGTACCCCGAGGCCGCCGATCTGGACCAGGCACTGACCGCCTTCCACCACGTACTCGACACTCTCGATCCACCCGCGGACACCCCGCCCTCTCCCGCCGGCCCCACCCCATCCGGTCGTCCTGTCCATCCCTGAAAGCCCCCGAAGAGGTGCGCCCATGTCCTCCCTGCCCTCCCTCCGCCCTTTCCGCTCCCGAGGCGGCTGTCATGACTAGCCGCCCACCGAGCAGGCGCGGCGTTCTGGCCGCCGGGCTATGGACCGCGCTGGCCGGCGTCGGCGCAACGTCCTGCGCCAGTGCCTCGGCCGGCCAGGGCAACCCCGACGGACCCGTCACCTTCTGGTCGGCGCTGCGCGGCACCGACACCCTGGTTGCCAAGTGGAACGCCATCCACCCCGACGACCCCGTCGACTATTCCCCCATGACCTCGGGCCTGGCGGGCGGTAACGCCAAGCTCTCGAACGCCGCCCGCGCCGGGAACGCCCCGGACATCGTCACCATCGTCGACGCCGACCTGCCGTCCTTCGCCATCGACGGCGTGTGCGCCGACATCACCGACCTGGTCACCCCGCGGCTGCGCACGCAACTCGGCCCGCAGGCATGGACCAACGGCAAGCTCGACGGCCGGGTGTACGGCATCCCGCTGGACCTGGGCCCCATGCTGCTCGCCTACCGCACCGACATATTCGACGCGCACCGCATCGATGTGCCCACCACCTGGGAGGAGTTCCACGAGGCGGCGCGCAAACTCAAGCGGCAGTCCGGCATCCACCTGACTACTTTCCACCCCAACGCCTACAACGTGTTGGCCGGGCACGCCATGCAGAGCGGCGGACGGTGGTTCGCCATCGAAGGCGACAGCTGGGTGGTCGACTTCCTCGACGAGCCCACCCGCCGGGTCGCGGACTACTGGCAGAAGCTGATGGACGAGGATCTGCTGCTCGTCGCCCCCGGCAGCAGCCAGGAGTGGATGTCCGCGCTGGCCCGCGGCCGGGTCGCGGCCCACATGGTCGGGCCGTGGGGTCTTGCGGCCCTGGCTTCCTCGGTGCCCGGCACCTCCGGTCGCTGGCGCGTGGCCCCGCTGCCGCAGTGGGGCACGGGCAAGCCGGTCCTGGGCACCGACGGCGTCTCCCTGCACGCCATCACCGCCGACAGCCCGCGCAAAGAGCGCGCTATGCGCTTCCTGGAATGGATGTCGACGACACCCGAGGCAATCACCGCCCGGCTCTCCAGCGGCCGATCAAGCCTCTTCCCCGCCGCGAAGAACCAAGTCGAAGCCGCCTCACGCCAGTTCAAGACCGACTTCTACGACGGCCAGGACCTGTACGGCCTGGTGACCGACCAGGCCCGCCTGCTGCGCACAGGCTGGACCTGGGGGCCACGGATGCAGGCCACCGCCACGTCCCTGCACAACGGCCTGGCCCGGCTCTCTTACGGCACGAAGATCACCGAAGCGCTGCGCACCGCGCAGGCCGAGACCCTGCCCGACATGCGCAGCCTGGGCCTGAAGGTGAGGCAGACATGAGTACATCCACCGCCCCCAGCAAGCTCCGAACCACGAGCGCACCAAGCGCTCCGACCACCACCGCGACCCGCTCGCGCCGTCCGCAGCGCCAGGCAGTGGGCGTGCTCCTCGGGCCCTTCACCCTGCTGCTGTTCGCCGTGTTCCTGATCCCGGTGCTGTACGCGGTCAAACTGAGCTTCTTCTCCGAGTCCCACACCGGCCTCGGCTTCGGCAACGCGCACACCACCTTTGTGGGGCTGCGCAACTACGCGGCCGTGCTGGCCGACCCGAGCTTCGTACAAGGCGTCGGCACCACGCTCGTGTACGCGCTGGTGTTCATCCCCCTGGTCCTGGCCGGTGCGCTCGCCCTGGCCCTGCTGTTCGACTCGGGCCTGGTACGAGCCCGTCAGCTGAGCCAGACCGTGCTCTTCGTGCCACACGCCGTACCCGGCATCATCGCCACCGTCATCTGGCTCTACCTCTACACGCCCGGCATCTCGCCCGTCCTCGACCTGCTGAGCAACGCCGACCTCACCGTGAACTTCCTCGGCCTGCGCATGCTGATCCCGTCCCTGGTGAACATCGCACTGTGGAGCGGGCTTGGCTACACCGCCGTCATCTTCTTCGCCGCGCTACGGGCCATTCCCCGCGAACTCATCGAGGCCGCCCAAGTCGACGGCGCGGGCCCGGTGCGCACGGCGCTGACCATCAAAGTGCCACTGATCCGCGGCACGCTGTCCACCGTGGCCATCTTCACCACGATCGCCGCACTCCAGCTGTTCACCGAGCCCATGCTGCTGAGCCGGGCCACCCCGCTCGTCGGCCCGCGCTACACGCCGAACATGTACATCTTCGACGCGGCCTTCACCCGCAACAACTACGGCCTGGCATCCGCCGCTTCGGTCCTCCTGCTGCTCGTCTGCTGCGCCCTGTCCTACGTGGTAACGCGCGGATCGGCCCGCACCGCCCGGCGCGTCCCCAACCCCAGGAAGGCCCGATCGTGAGCACCACCACCGCCTCCTCCACCCGGCCGTACGGCCGTATCGTCGCAAACGTCCTGGTCGGCGTCAGCGTTCTGTACGCGCTGCTGCCCCTGCTGTGGCTGCTGATGGCCTCCACGGTGGACGCGCAAGCGCTGTTCGCCTCCGACTTCTTCGACCTGTCCCACTTCGCGCTCGTGGACAACATCCGCACCCTCGTCACCCAGGACGACGGCGCGTACCTGACCTGGTACGGCAACAGCCTGCTCTACGCAGTGGGCGGCGCCGCGGTCGGCGCCCTGGTCAGCACCGCCGCCGGGTACGTCTTCGACAAGTTCGAGTTCACCGGCAAGCGGCCCCTGTTCGCCCTCATCCTGATCTCGGTGATGGTTCCGGCAACAGTGCTCGCCCTGCCGCTGTACCTGCTCGCCTCCGACCTGGGGCTCGCGAACACGGTGTGGGCGGTCCTGATCCCGGTCCTGTTCAACCCCTTCGGCGTGTATCTGGCGCGGATGTTCTCTGCCTCCTACGTGCCCAACGAAGTCCTGGAGGCCGCCAGGGTCGACGGCGCGAACGAACTGCGCAGCTTCTTCTTCGTGGGAATGCGGATGCTCGCCCCCGGCTACGTGACCATCTTCCTGTTCCAACTGACCGCGATCTGGAACAACTTCTTCCTGCCCCTGGTGATGCTCAACGACGCGTCGCTGTACCCCCTCAGCCTCGGTCTGTACAGCTGGAACTCCACCGCCCCGATCAACCCGGACTACTACCCGCTGATGGTGATCGGCTCCCTGCTGGCGCTGCTGCCGCTGGTCGTGGCATTCCTTCTGCTGCAGCGCTACTGGCGTTCGGGCCTCACGGCCGGCAGCGTGAAGTGACGCCGCGACGGTCGCTGTAGGGCTTTGCAACCGTAACGGCAGAGGCTGATCACATCGTCGTCGATCGTCTTGGTCGACAGCACCGACGTTCTTCAGCCGGGGGAGCAGGTTGAAGCCGAATCGGATCTGATTGCCAACTGAGCCCTACTCCGCCACGTCGCCCATGCGGACGCGCAGCTCGTGAATGCCCCGCCACAAGGACCGCGCCGCAGTCCTGCGCGACGTCAGTCCTTACTATCTGGCGCCGATGGGATCTACCCAGGCCTTCCGCAGTAACCCTGCTGGAAGGCAGCCCAGAAGTCCTCGTCGATCCCGGTGTCGGCGAACGAGTTCCAGTTGGTGTGGGCGACGAGTTGGTCGCGCCCGTCGCGGCTGTTGAGGGCGAAGGTCAGGTACCCGAGTGCGCTGCCACCGTGGCCGTACGCACGGCCGCAGCTGGTGGCGTAGACGTAGACCCCCAGGCCGTAGGCGACAGTGGGCGGGGCGCTGCCGGTTGTGGGGACCGTGTCGGTGAGCATCCGGCGAAGCAGGCCTGGGGGCAGGAGACGTCCTTGCAGCAAGGCCCGGTAGAAGCGCGCGATGTCGGCCGCAGTCGTGACGAGGGCGCCCGACGCACCAGCCTCGGATGGGCTGAACTCGGTGACGTCGAACCGGGTTGGGTCCGGCGCGTTCGGCAACAGGAGCGAGACGTCCGCGTAGCCGTGTACATGGCCTCCGTCGATGGCGGTCTGTGCCAGTGGGTACGAAGTGCCGCGCAGCCCGAGGGGGGCGAAGATGCGGCGTTCGAGGTTGGTGCGCAGGTCGCGGTCGGTGATCCGTTCGACGATCAAGTCGAGCAGCAGGTAGTTGGTGTTGGAGTACCGGAACCGGGTGCCGGGAGCTGGAAAGTACCGGGGCTGGGCAAGACCGATGCTGATCAGCTGGTCGCGGGGCCAGTACTGGTCAAGCCTGCTGAAGTAGGGAAGCAGCCCGTCGATGTAGTCGTACAGCCCGCTCGTGTGGTTGAGCAGCTGGCGGACAGTGATGGGCGCACCGGACAGCGCGTTGTCGGTGCGGACCTGGTCGGGCAGCAAGCTCTGCACGGTGTCGTCAAGTCGCAACCGGTGCTCGGCGACCAGTTGCAGGACGACCGTTGCGGTGAAGGTCTTGGTGACGCTCCCGGTGCGGAACTTCAGGTCCGGTGCCATCGGCGTGCCGGCGGAACGGTCGGCGACGCCGGCCGCGCCGAAACGGTCGTCCGAGCCACGGCGGGCGAGCAGGAAAGCGCCTGGGTTGGGGTTCGGGTCGGCCACCACCTGGTCGACCAGGGCCTGCAGGGCCGGGTCACGGCGGCTGCCGGCCGTCTGTCCGTCACTGGCCTGGCCCGCGCTGGCCATACCGGGGGGCAGCAGGAGAGCAAGAGCAAGTCCCAGCCCTAACAAGCGGGTTGAGCGTCGTCGGATCATCGCTAGGGCCCTCTCCGATAGCAATATAGACGTACGGTTATAGCACGCGATACCGTCCTCACGTGCCGAGAGTTGCCGACCATGACGCCCGACACGGGCAGATCACCGACGCCGTCCAACGCCTGATCGTGCGACACGGCCTCACCGCCGTGACCGTCGCGCGGACCGCCGCAGAAGCGGGCATGTCCGTCGGCCTGGTGCAGCACTACTTCACGGCAAAGGACGAGATGCTGCTGGCCACGTTCACCCGCGTCAACGGGCGTTTCACCGCACGAGTGGACGAGCTGGTGAACCGAGGTGAGGCCGAGGGCCACACCATCGCCGACATGCTGCGGCAGGCGCTGGCCGAGCTCATGCCGCTGAACGACGCCCGCCGCGCCGAGTTCCTGGTCCGTCTCGCCTTTGCAGACCAGGCCGCGCACAGCGCCCGCCTGGCCGCCGTCCAGAGAGAGACCCTCGTGGGCATCCGCTCACGCGTCGCCCAAGCCATCGGAAATGGCACGGTATGCGGCGAGGTCGCTCAGGGAATCGACGCGGCTGACCAGGCCCTGCAAATCGTCGCGTTCACCGAAGGACTCGCCCTGCACACGCACATAGACCCCGACGGCACATCGAAACCGGCTGTCCTCGCCGCGCTGGACGACCAACTCGGCCGCGTCTTCACCGGAACCTGCCGACGCGCCCAGCTCGGTTAGAGATCCGCAAGGCGGCACCCTGGGACACAACGCCAGCCTCAGGCCCAGCGCTGCTCAGAGCCGGGGCTTAGAAACACGCACTAACTGAGCGTTTCGCCCTGTCTAATGCCGTTACGTGATGGTTCGAGGAGGCTGGCAGGGCGACACTGAAGTGAGAGGTGAGCCACCAGTTCGCCGAGAGGCGCCAGAGGGCTGTTTGATCCCGATGCCTCCTGTCTGATCCCAACCTGGGCCCGCTCGTTGGTCTTTGGCCGCTGGTCGGGGTGGCCACCTCGCAGTACATCTGAAACATGACCGCCAACAGCGGCTACCCCAGCGACCTGTCCGACGAACGCCGGCAGCTGATCGAGCCGGTGCTCACCGCCTGGCGGGCCGAGCGCCGCGGCCGCGGCCTGGACATCGGCCGCCCGCCCGAACACGACCTGCGCTCGCTGATGAACGCGATCCTGTACGTGGACCGCACCGGCGTCCCCTGCGCTACCTGCCGCACGACTTCCCGCCCTGGCCCACCACACCTACCACTACTTCGCCTGCTGGCAGGAGGACGGTGTCTTCGCCCAGCTCACCGGCCTGCTGCGGCACCTGGTCCGCACGGCCCGAAGGACGCGACGGCGAACCGTCCGCCTGCGTGCTGGACTCCCAGACCATCAAGACCTCCGCCAACGTGCACCTGGCCGACCAGGGCACCGACGCGGGCAAGCGGATCATCGGCCGCAAACGCCACCTCGGCTGCGACACCCTGGGCCTGCTGCTGACCGTGCTGGTCACCGCCGCGAGCGTCTCCGACACCGCGGCCGGTGTCACTTTGCTCACCCGCATCGCCGCCGCCCACCCGCAGATACGCAAGGCATGGGTGGACGCCGGCTACCGCACCACCGGGCCGCAAGGGTCGCGCCCGCGCATACGCCGTCCTGTGGCAGCCCTTGACCGGCCTGGAACGCGCCATGACCGCGCCTTGGGGCTTCGGCCCGTCGATGCCGTCGATGACGCTGGGATCGAGCCGAGGGCGGCCAGCCCCTGCTGGATGCCGCGGATCGACCCGAGGTGGAAGATCTGTCCGCCCCAACTCAGGCGCCGATGGTGGGAGGTGAGCCGTCCTGGTTGAAGGTGACCGGTGTGACCGTGCCGGAGTCGGCCGTGTCCAGGAACATTCGGTAAAGGTCCACGCCCTGGTACGTGCCGCTGGGCGCGCCGCCGATGATCTCGACCAGCGCCAGGTGCAGATGCGGGTCAATGCCCGCGAACTCGTGGACCTGGCCCAGCACATCCCCGCGGGAGACCTGTGTACCGACGCCCAGCCCGCCCGGCACGTTGGTGAGGTGGGTGTAGAAGCCGCCCATCTCGTCGTTGGGGGAGCGCATAAAAAGCTGCGCGCCGTAGACCTTGCCACTGTCGGTGGCCGGGTCGTGCGGGCTGTACTTGGTGATGTGGGCGTCGAAGGCGGCGTGGACCTGTGTGCCTGCGGGGGCGCCGAGATCCATGCCGTACTGGATGTACCAGTGGGGCGACTGGTGGCCCCCCGTGCCGGGGCCGCCCAGGCCGGCGGTGAAGCCGCTGGGGAACGGGTTCGACATGTCGATGGTGAATGCGGACACCTGTCCTGCTCCTTTTTCGAGCCCCGGCCCAACCGCATTCAAGTCTCGCTCCCTGCCTGGTCGATGGCGACTGCAATAACCCTTCGGGAAAAGATAGTTGTGGAATGCGAAACGAATTCTGCGGTGGCTGCCCGAGGGCGTCGCTCCTATACTGGAACCGGTACCCGCTTGATCCGAATTTCCGTGATCCGGCGGCGGTGAATGCCCTCAGTCGGCGTTCCTCAATCTGCGCTCCCGCCTCTCGGAGCCTCTCGGAGGCCGTCATGACCTGGTCCAACGTGACCGACTTGGAACCAGGCGACGTCATCAGCATTCCCGGTGTGAACCATGTCTTCAACGATGACGTGATGCGCACGGGAGGCAGCATCGCCTGGAACGACCGGAATCCCGGGAACATAATCAGCTCTGGCGAAGCCGTGAGTATCGGCGCGTATCCCGGAAAACACCATGACATCCTCGCGTTCTTCGCCGACGACGAGACGGGATTCCACGGGTCCCATGACCCGCAGCGGTACGCCCAGCAGGTCGCCGACGCGATCCGGCGGGTGGAGGGCTGGCGGCCCGACCCGGACGACCTGTACGTCACGACGACCGGCAACGGCTCGACGGGCTCGGCGAACTCCGGCCAGACACAGCCGCTGGGAGTGAACGTACCGGTGGACTTCGTGCAGGACCTCTTCCTGCGGGACTACGACAGCGCCTCCGTTTCGTCACCCGTGGAGGGTTCGGCCTACTACGTCACCTACCTCGTCGACTAGGTCACGACAATGGACGGCGCCTGGACATGTGAGCGTTGCGGAGCCGAGGCGCCGCCCGACGCCCAGCGCTGCCGCAACTGCGGTGCCTGGCTTGCGGCGTACGACGAGGGCCAGGACTCGGTGACGCGAGGGTGGCGGCGCCACTGGCCCGGGACCGTGTTCGCGCGGCCGAAGCCACCGCCTCCACCACCCCCGCCGGACATCCCCCCACCACCCCGGTGGAATCCCCCGGTTGAGCCGGAGCCGGAGCCGGAACCGCAGCCCCCGCTCCCCGTCGGCACCCTCCAGGGCACCGGCAGCGTCGAGGGCGTGGCGCGCAACGTGCAGTTGCGCACCGAGGTGCGCGGCAGCGGGGGCAACACCGGCACGGTCATCGTCTGCAACTTCCGCGTGGAGGTGTACGACCGCCGAGGCCGCCCCGTACGACTGGTCCCGGTGGAAATGCGCGGCGACTCCTTCGAGGGCGCAGTCAATGAGGGGGACCGGGTGCGCGCCGAGGGCAAGGCCAGACGCGGCACGCTGCGGGTCAAGCGCCTGTACAACCAGACCACCGGCGCCGAAGTGTCGACCGGCGGCACGCACTGGGTCGTGGCCCTTCTCGTCCTCCTGGTCTTCGCCGCATGGATGATCTTCATCTTCTTCTTCGCCGGACGTTGAATGCTCTTCGCCGGACCCTGACCCGCCGCCCCGCCGGCCTACCGCCGAGGCGGAAACGGAACCCGTAGATCGACCAGCTCGAAACCGTCGCCGCGTGGATCGATGTAGGCGAGCGGGGCGTAGCGGTAGTGAACCCCGTGGGGGCGGCGCCGCAGCGGCTCGCCCTCGCGGTTGCGGGACCATTCGACGTCCCCGGTGAGCACCCGGGCGGGGATGGTCCAGTAGTCGCCCCTGCGGTAGACGTGGGGCCCGTTGGTGCTCGCGAAGCGGATCTCGATGCCGTCCTCCAGCGGCAGCCACGCGCCCTCCCGTACGAGAAGGGCCGTTCCCTCCTCTCCGCACTCGCTGTCCCACCGGCGCAGGAAGGGGTGAAGGGACGGGCGCTGGCCGACGCCGGTGGGTTCGGCGTCGAGCACCACCCCGTGACCGGCGTAGTCGACCTTGCTGACCGTGTACAGCCGTCCGCACTTCGCGTCGGGCTGGTCCGACGCGGAGCGGCACACCGCGGCGTCGTCGACGATCTCCACCACGTCGCCCATGTCCACACCGAGCTTGTCGTCGCGGCCCAGTGTCTCCAGCTCGACCGTGGCACCGGCGATCCTCCGGACGGGCAGCACCACCGAGCCGTTCTCCCGCGACCACTTGAACGTCGCCGTCCCGACCGGGCCGCCCTGGTGCACCTCGACCCGGTACAACTGGTTCTCGGGTCCGCGGTAGCCGGGGGACAGGTCCTCGTCGGGGTGCCTGGTCCGGGCGGCGAGCCGACCGCGCGGGTGGAAGTCGCCCCGGATGCGCTCCCGCAGGAAGCCGACGGCGCTGCGCATGTCCGGCCGGAAGGAGCCGTGCTCCAGCGGGAGCCGGCACACCTGCCAGACCACGCGGGTGCGTGCCGTCGTGTCCGGGCCGCCCGGGCCGAGCGCCACCTCACGGATCCAGGGCGCCTCCGCCGCGGTGATCAGGCGCTCCCACACCCGCAGGTACACGAGGAACGGCCCGGACGGCAGCCGGTCGTCCTCCAGGTCGGAGTTGAGGTGGCCGTCGGGCTGGTCCCAGTAGTCGGTGCCGTCGCACTCGCAGAGGAGGCCGTCGACGTACATCCGGCCCGGTGCCACGCTGAAGGTGTCCCCGTCGAAACCGTCGACCCCGAACCCACCGAGGGCGTCCTCGTCCTTGTCGGGCGGGTATGAGGCCGGCCCCAGCAGATCGGCGGCGAGCGTGCGCACGTAGTGCAGGAGGATCGCGGACTGCTCGTTGAACTCGGCATCGAGCTGGACCCGCCCCTGTTGGGAGAGGACCGAGGAGAAACGCCGGGCGGGATCGAAGGTGACGCGGGAGAAGTCGCCGTGCATGAGGTGCTTCCTGCCTGGGCCGAGGGGAGTGGGGGCAGCGGGGTGCGATGGGCTCAGGTGACGAAGAAGAGCCCCGTGTCGCATCCGGCGGGGGTGTACTCGTCAAGCCGGGCGCGGAGGTTGTCCTCACGCTGCGGCTGGAAGAGGTGGTGCAGTGCGCCGGGTTCGCAGCCGTTGGCGCCGCCGCGGCGGATCGCGTCGGTGCAGTCGTCGGCGAGCCGCACGTAGCCGGGCAAGCCGTACCGGGTGGCCGCGAAGCGCAACTTCACCCGGTCCGGATCCCCGGAGTGGTCGGGTTCGCAGTGGAACCGGGGTGGGGTCGGGGAGTCTTTGGGCAGCCAGCAGAAACGCAGGGACCCCTGGTCGCGTCGCTCGACGAACACCTCGCCGGCCAGGAGGCAGTTCTCCAGCACGTCGACCGCGTGCGCGCGGACGGCTCCGAGGACAGTCGTGCGGCGGGCGGTGAGGAGGACGCCCGCGGGGCCGCCGCCCGGTGCGCAGATCGCCGCACCACCGTCCTCGGAGGCGGCGTCCACCACGCTGTCGTAGAGCTCGACGTGGTTGTCCTCGCCCGCGTCGACGGACAGGGCGCCGATGATGCTGTGGTGGATCTCGGTACGCACCGGACTGTCGGCGATGTCAAGGCTCGGCGCCCCCGGCGCCAGCGGCCTGCCGCCCGCCTCCAGCAACCAGCCCGGTACGAACGTGCAGTGCCGGATCACGAGACGCTGCACCGCGCCCCGCACCCGCACGCTGCCGCCGGTCACCAGCAGACCGTCGAGGACGATCCGCGCCGTCGGCTTTCCGGCGCCCGTGATGGTCAGGGCGCGCTGACCGTCGCCGCCGTGCCGTCCGGTCAGCCGGACGACGGGCCGCACACCGTCCGCGGCGCGCAGGGTCAGGCGGTCTCCCGGGTCGAGGCGGATGTTGGTCAGGTCCTCGTACACCTCGTTGGCGGTGAGCTCCACGATCACCTCCGTCTTGTCGCCGTGCGCCCGCTTCCCGGCGGTCCAGCGGTCGAGCGCGTCGGCGATGCTCGTGTGGTCCTCGCCGGGGCCCACCCGGTAACGCTCCGGGGCGTCGGCCGCCGCGGGGTCGGGGCGCGGGTACTCGCCGCCGCCGAGGTCGCCCGAGAACGCGTGGTGGTACGTCACCCGGACGCAGTGGGCGCGAGCCATGCCCGGCGACAGCGTGAGGCGGCCGAGCAGGGGGTCGACGGCGACCTTCCCGTGGTCCGGACGGTAACTCCAGTCGGACAGGTCGGCGGCGACGACATCGTCGAGCGGTACGACATCGCGGTCGGCGTCCGGACCGGTCCACACGCACAGGCTCTTTCCGGGCCCGTAGTAGTCGTAGAGCCGCTCGGCCAGGGCCCTGCGGCCGATGGGCTCCGGCACGTTCGTCTCGTCGGCGACATGGCCGCTCGACGGATCGGGCACGGGGGCGGTGTACAGGGGAGTGTCGATGGCGAGCACGTTGAAGGTGTAGCAGGCCCGCTCGCGATCCAGGCAGTACGCGGGGGCTCGTGTCACGGAGTAGGTGCGAAGCCGCCACAGGTGCAGGCCGACGGACCGGACGCCGTATCGGCCGGGGCGGCGGGCGGAACCGGCGCGTGGGACCTCCAGGGTGCGGGCGCAGTCGTCGAACGGGCCGCCGAGCCGGTCCAGGACCCCGGTGCGGCGTACGTCGACCAGCGCACCGCGCGCCGACCTGCGGCGGGCGTCGCGGCCGTCGGTGGAGTAGCGGCGCACCGGCTGGGTGAGACAGAGCAGCCGGTGGTACTCGACGACCCGGGACGGCCACCCGGCCACGCCGGACGCCAGGTCCTCGAGGAGAGCCAGGGTGCCCTTGCGGCGCCGGTGCGTGACCGTGTCGGCGACGTCCCTGCGGGGCACGGCGGCGGCCGGAAGGCCGGTGGCCCGGGAGGTGTCGTCCGACAGGGCGGCCGCGATGCGGGGCAGGATCTCGTACCCGACGAGATCCCCGAGGTAGGGCACCACCCAGTTGTCGCAGGTCTCGATGAACCAGTTGTCGTAGAGCCGCTCGATGTCCTCGTGGACCACGGCCGCCTGCTCGGCGACGACCGTGAGGAGTGCGCGCAGCGGGCCGCCCTGTTGTTCGTCGCGCCTGCGGTGCACGGCGGGCAGCAGCGCGTACAGCTCGTCCGGGGTCATGGAATCCTCCGCAGCAACAGGGTCCCCGGCACCGCCGGGTCGAGCAGGACGAGTTGGGCCGGACGAAGCATCAGCCGCGGGGGCCGCCGCTCGGCCGGGCCAGGCGCGGCCCGGCGGTCGAGGAACACCGTGCGGGCCTGCGCGGCGTCGACGACGGCGGCCGGATCCGGCGGTCCGCCGACGGGGGAGAGGTCGCGCACCGCGCGCGGCCCCGCGGACAGGGCGGGCACGCCGGAGGCGACGGAGGGATGCTCGGCGAACCTGACCACTTCGGCCGGGTCGGCGCCCTCCGGGATGCCGCCGAAGGCTTCCACGTTCACGGAGTCGACGCCCGTGACCCCGTGCGCGGCGGCGACGACGGCGCTCAGGTACACCGGCCGGGCCAAGTGAGCCTCCGCGAACCCCAGTTGGGTGGCCAGCGCCTCATGGACGCGGCGTTCGACCTTCTCCGGCAGGTGGCCGGGGGCCGTACGCACGCCGAGCACCAGCACGAGCCGGACGCGCTCGCAGGGCTCGACCCGCACGGGCAGCCGGGGGTCGCCGTACCGCCGCAGTGCCGTGTGCAGCCCGACGAGCAGCGCGGCGGAGGCATCCAGCGGGGCGTCGTCGGCGGCCGCGACGGTGACATGCAGGACGGGACGGCCGTCGTCCATGCAGTGCTGTGCGACGGCCTTGCCGACGCCCGCGAAGGCCTGTGCGAAGGACTGGTAGTCGCGCACCGACACCAGCCGGTCGAAGGCGGCAAGGCGCAGCGGGACGGCCCGGCGCAGTTGCGCAGGACCGTCGGCGTCGGCCCCGCCGGTCGCGGGCAGCGGGTTGGTGACTCCGCTGACGCCGGGCGGCCGGCTCACCAGCTGGCTGATCCGCCCGGCCGCGACATTGCCGGCGCGGCCGCCGCCGACACGGTAGCGGGCGGTGACGTTCTCCGTGCCCGACGGCAGCCGGGCGCCGTGCAGGCCGTCGCCGAATTCCACGGCGGCCCTGCCGTCCGGGCCCGCGCGCAGCCGGTAGACCTGGGCGGCGGGCCCCGCCTCGCCCAGATCGGCGGTGCGCTGCCACGCAACGTCGTCGACCCGGACGGTCAGCGCCTCCTCGCCGCCCTCGGCGGTCGCCGACGGCAGCCACGCCAGCGGACTCTGCCGCAGCGGAAGGACCTGGCCTGCCCGGCCGGAGTCACCGCTGCCGAGGATCTCCGTCACCGTCTCGCCCGCGGTGGCTGGGACGACATTGCCGTGCACGACGACCGTGTCCCGCCGGTAGCGGTGCGCGAGCGGCGCGGTCAACAGCAGCGTCGTGCACACCCGGTCGGCGAAGGCGTGGCGCACGCCCGCGAGGACGGCGAGCTCGCAGCCCGGCACTCCCGTGCCGGAGCCGGGAAGGACGTCCGTGCGCTCACCGGAGACGATGAGCAGCCGTCCGGGGGCGAGTCCCTCGAAGATGCCGTCCAGCGTGAGGGCGTCGCCCTGCACGTCGGTCGGATCGGGCGGGGCGGCGAGCACCAGCGGCTCCCCCGCGGCCCACACGGTGGTGGCCCGCCGGGCGGCGATGTCGTCGCAGTCCTCGGTCCACGGCCCGGCAAGGCGCAGCCGCGTCACCCGTACGGCGTCCTGACCGTTCGCCACCGAAAGGCGGCCGACCTCGGTGACCTTGACGACACGGGTACGGGGACGGCCCACCACGCCCACCCCGATCCAACTCCCCGGCTCGATCTCCTCGTGCACCGCGTCCAGGAGCAGAACGTCCGTCGCGAGCGGAACGGTTTCGTCCGGCTGCGCCCGTACGGCGGCGCGCAGCAGCCGTCGCACTCGGTCGTCGTCCGGGATGGAGGCACCCAGCGGGGCCGCCGTGACGCGGAAGCGCTGCACCCCCCACCGGGGGGCGGCCCGGACGTGGACGGCGGTCAGCGCCTCGTACAGGGACGCGGTGAGGTGGGGCTGGTTGCCGGCCAGCAGCCGGGGCAGGCCGTCGGAGCCGGCGCCCAGCGCATCGGCGACGGCGGGCGGGGTGCGCGGCGCGGGCTCGCTCCGCTCGATCGCCCGCAGCAGCGGGTCCACGGCGTGCAGCATCGGGCGGCCGGGACTGCCGAGATCGCGCTGTAGCGCCTCCGCTTCGGCCGATGCCGGTCGCGCGGGCTTGTCGGCCATACGGTGCACGGCATCCTGCACCGTGGCGAGCCGGACGGCGGCCCGCTTGGCCAGGGCGTCGGCGTCCTTACCCCCGCCGAGGTCGGCGAGACGCTCGCGCAGTCGGCGCAGCCTGCGGTCCAGCCGGGCCGCGAAGGTGTCCGGGTCGCGCAGCTCCTCGGCACGGTCCCGCACCTCCCGCAGCAGCGCGAGGAGCTCCTCGAAGGGGCCGCGCGAGGGCGCCCGGCGAGCGGTTTCCTCCACGTCCTCCATGAGCGCGTCCACCGCGCCGTCCAATTGCCGTGTCGCGTCCGGCACCCGCAGTCGTACGGCGGTCCGCCCTCTCGCGGGATCCGGTTCCACGTCCCCCACCACCCGGGTCACGTTCAGCCGGGCATCCCGGTACTTGAACAGCAGACGGTCACCGGGGCGCAGGACGGCCTTGACCCCTTCGACGTCGATGGACGGGGTGATGCCGGCGAGCTCGGCCGCGATGCCGGCCGACCCGGTGGTGCGCACGGGCAGTTGGTTCCAGTCGGCCCGCGCGGTGAGGTCCTCGGCGGTCTCGAAGACCAGCGGCAGCCCGCCGGGCTCCGGTTCGCTCCGTACCTGCGAGCCGGCCGGTACGACACAGGAGGTGCCGGCGTCCAGTGTGTAGGCGAGGTGGCTGGCGGCCGCCAGCGTGGGGTGCGGCCGGTGACCGACAAGGCGGCCCAACCGGACCAGCGACTCCTGCTCGGTCGCGGTGCGCAAGAACCCCTCGTCGGCGATGCGTTCCTGATAGAAGGTCAGCACATCGGCGACCACGGCCCACGCGTCGAGCAGGGCGATCGAGGCGTCGTCGGGCTCCCGGGTCGTGAGCGCGGCAAGGGCGTCCCGCTGGCCGGGTCCCTCCCCGGCCAGCGGGAGCCGGGCCAACATGGCGTCCAGGAACTGCTGATGGGTGCCGACGCGATACGACAGCGCGGGCTGTCCGGGCCGGTTCCACACCGGCGTCGAGGGCGGCTCAGGAGCGCTCATCGTCCGCCTCTCAGACGCAGCACAAGCAGCCCGTTCTCCGGGCGCGTGATATCGCCGTCGAGCCGCGGGACCTCCCGCGGGCGCAACCGCAGCTCCCCGGAGGGCGGCACGTCCGGGCCGTCGGCCACATGCCGCCTGCGCAGCCGTGTGACCTCCGCGTGCCGCACTCCGGGCACCGCCATGGCGACGGCCACCAGGGCACTGGCCCGCACCGGGGTGCCGAAGGTGAGCGCCGCCGGGTCGAAGAACCCCGCGTACCTGGGCAAGAAGCGGCGCTCGAGTGCCTGCCGTACATCGGAGGTGACGTGGTGCGGGTCGACCAGGACGTACAGCGCCACATCGAGCGGCACCAACTGCGCGGGGTGGGTGACGACCTCGTGGCCGATGCGCCGGTAGCGGTGCAGTGCGGAGCGCACGTCCTCAAGGAGCTCCGGCGACGCCACGGCGGTGCGCTCCGGATCGACCGCCACGTCGGCCTCGTACCAACTGCCGGTCCAGCGCAGGGTGGCGGCGGCGCGCTGCACGCCGGGGCGGCCTTCGGATAGCGTGGCGTAGTCCTCGGCGGTGACGGCGCGTAGCAGCGTACGGAAGGGGGCGCGGGGCGCGGCGAGGCGCACATCGGCCACCGGCTCCGGATCGGTGCCGCCGGTCGCAGGCACCGGGTTGCGCACCCGCGTGACCAGGCCCGCCAGGTCCCCGTCGCGGTGCGCGATCCCGTTGACGGCCTCGCTGCCGGCGTTGCCCGCACTGCCGTTGCCCACGCGGTAGATGGCGCGCAGCATGGTGCCCGGGCGGGGCGACCGTCCGCAGCGGTCGTCGCCGAACCGCAGGGTGAGCCCCCCGTCGTCGTCGCTCTCGCCGACCACATGGCGGTCGCGCGGGCCGCTCTCCAGCAGGTCACGGCGCGGTGTCCACCGAGCCCGTGCTCCCTCCGCCTCCAGCAGATGTACCGCGGGCAGCGCCTCGCGCGGGTCGGGGCGCAGGGCGGTGCTCGCGGGGCCGTGCAGGGAAGGGTTGGCCGGGTGCAGGCCGCCTGCGGCCCGGGCACCCCAGGTGCGCCGGATCTCCCAGTCCGCTTCGTCGGGGTCGAGCACGTATCCGGAGTCGGCGCGGCGGGCGAGGGCTTCGAGGCGGCGCAGCGGGGCGGCGAGTACGCGGTCGAAGCGGGCGAGCAGGCGGGCGGCCCGGTGGGGGTCGCTGAGCCCGGAGGGGCCGAAGAGCGCTTCCAGGAGGTCCCGGCCTCCGTCGTCGATGCCCGCCTGCTGGTGCAGGTCGCGCAGCAGTTCACGGGCCCGGACGGCGAGGCCGCGCAGGTGCCGGGCCTGGGCGGCTGCCAGGTCCGCCGGGCGGGGGTGGGGCGGGGACCAGGTGACGGGCGCGCCGCGCACCGCCGCCCTGAAGGGGCGGGCCGTCTTCGGCACCTCGATGAGCTCGTCCGTGTCGCCGCCGGGCAGCCAGGTGTTCGCCAGACCGTGCTCGACCAGGAGCGCATTGCCGCGGGCCAGCACGGTCGCGCTCGTCCAGCCGTCGGGTCCGGGCGGGTTGCCCACCCACAGCGGGAACGTGAGCGCGTCCTCCTCGGCCCAGGCGATCTTCACGACAGGGGTGCCGTCGTTCGCGTCGTGGTCCTGGACGGCACGAGTGAGCCGGACCGCCTGCCGGTGGCCGGGGTCGGGTGGGCCGCCGTCGGGGGCCCGCAGCTCTTCCAGAACGAGTAGGTCACCGGGGGCGAGGTCCAGCGCACGCTCCACGTCGAGCAGCGCTGCCCGCGTGGTGCCGACAGGCAGCTGGAACGCGTCCTGACGCCACGCCCACAGCGCGATGCCGTTGTGCTCCGGACGCAGCCGCATCCCGCGCCGCTCCAAGGGCCGATAGACCGGATGCGGCCCCGAGACGAGGGCCTCGACGGACAGCACCGGGCCGAGCGTAGGGCGCAGCGCGTCATCCGGCTGCGCGGCGAAGGCCAGATCTTCGGTGCGCACCGACCGCGGTGCGGACGTCTCCACGCACACGACCGTGCGGGCCGCGCAGCCGTCGTGCATTGGGTAGCCGACGAGGCGTGCGTGCCGCCGCACCGAGGTGCGCAGCCGCGCGGTGTCGAGGTACGCCTCGGTGGCGACGGCGTCCTGCTGGTAGCTCAGCCGGTCTCCGACATGGGCAAGGAGCTCCACCAGGGTGACCCAGAGGTCGGGGACGTGGCGCTCGGTCCACTGCGGCAGGGTGAGGGAAAGACGCTCCAGGAGGAGGCGCCGGAAACTGGCGTAGTCCTTGGCCAGGTAGTCGATGGACGGTGCGGGGCGGCCCGGCGCCCGGGTTGTGCCGGAGATGTCCTCCGGGCGGTGGGCGGTGGGCCGGAAAGTGAAGTCGGCCCGGTCGAGGGCGCCGTGGAAACCGTGCCCCAGGACGCGCAGGCGGTACGTGGACTCGTCCCCGGGGCGGTCGAGGAACAGCCGGAACCGCTGCGCGGGCGCACCGCTGCCGGACTCCTCCGTGCCGGGCTCCAGCTCCTCGCCGAGCTCGGGGACGACCCGCAGTACGCGGATGCCGACGACCCGCTGTCCGCCCTCGATCACGAAGCTGGCGCGGTCCACGTGCCGCGGCAGCACCCCGGAGAACCTCACGCTCAGCGTTCGCCGGTCCGGGTGTGCCCGTACCTCCTCGATGCCGGCCGGACCGCTCCGGCGCCCGTCCGCCACGGTCATGAGCCGGTCCCCCCACTCACGGTCAGTGTGTGGTTCTCCCCGGTGGCCATCAGGACATAGGCGACCCGCACATGGAGCGTCGCCTCGTCTGCGGTCACGGTGAGGGACTCCACCGTGAGCAGGTCGCCGAGCCAGCGCTGCAGGGCCGCCTGGGCGGTCGCCTCCAGGGTTGCGGCGACTTCGGGGCTGTTTCCGGCGAAGACCAGGTCGAGCAGGCCGCAGCCGAAGTCGGGCCGGTTGACCCGCTCGCCCGGGCTGGTGAAGAGGACCAGTTCGACCATGTCCCGGACGTGGTCGGCGTAGGCGGCCGACGCCGTGCGGCCACGGGCGTCGACGCGATAGGGGAAGGCGACGTCCATAACGCGCTCACATCCCCCGGACCCGTAGCTGCATGGCCTGCACCATAGGGGGATTGGGCGGTGGCGTGCCGACCCCCATCGCGGGGCCGGGACTGACCGGCGGGCTCGGCTGGAGCAGCACGGGAAGACCGCCCACGAACACGCGCGTGGAGGTGTGCAGCCACACGATGCTCGTGCAGGGCGGCGCCCCGAGCGTGGCGGCCGGGAAGCTGCAGCCCGCCACCAGGAACGTGTCGGCGCTGGTGGCGACGGGCTGGGGGCCGACCAGAACGCGCTGCTGCACCGGCGCGGGAATGGTGACGAGGCCGGGCGGATGGGCGCACATCATCAACGCGCCGTAGTGGAGCAGCAGTCCGGGCATGGCATCCTCACAACACGGTCAGCGCACCGTCGTTGACGGTGAGCTGGGGTCCGACGAGCTTGAGCGTGGCGAGTCCGGACCCGCAGGAGATCTCGATCGACATCTCGTCGATCTTGATGAACGGCCCGTTCTCACCGTGCAGTTGGAGCTTGATTCCGCCCGCAGGACCAGGCACGTCGCTGATGACCAGGGCGCTGCCGGAAGGGGTGGCAAGGACGATCTGCGGGATGCCGGGCGGCGCCGACTTCGCCGCCGACGGCACGTCCTGCGACCCGCCCCGCCGGTACCCGGCGCACACGGCCCGCTCGGGGTCCCCGTCGAGGAACCGCACCCACACACCGGAGTCCGCCGGCGGCACCACGTACATGCCGCAGTCCGGACCGGCCAGCGGGGTGGACGGGGCGGCCCACACCTGTGCCTCGTCGCCAAGCACTTCCGGCACCCGCACCAGAAGCCTCCCGACCCCGGTCGGGTCCTTGGCGTCGACCACTACGGCCTCGTACAGGCCGTGCCATTGATGCGTCGTGTGCGTCTGCGCTGTTGTCATACGGTCACCACCTGGGTGTCGGCGCCGAGTCCGTCGCGGACCAGCGTGAAGTGCTGCCTGAACGTGTCCCGGGTGAGTTCGTGGGTCACCGCGGCCACGAGATAGCGCCCGTCGTAGGCCGCTCCCGCCCCGCGCACGCCCACCAGAGCGTGGGCGGCCAGGACATGGCCGTAGCGCAGGACGTCGACGGTCCCTCGCCCGGTGACCGCGTCGGCGGCGACCTCGCGGCCGAGTCCGGCCAGCAGGGTCCGGGTCAGGGAGCGGCCGGTCTGCCCGGCGAGCATGCCGACGCGCAGTGCCTCGGCAGGGCGGGCCGCCAGGGGGCCGCGCAGGACGAGCGGCTCGGGCGCGCTCGCCTCGGAGGCCGTCGTGGACGGAGGTTCGAGCCGGTGCGTGCCGTAGCGGGACGTGGCAAGGCCGTCGAAGGAGAACGTCAGCTCCTCCACGTTGTCGGCCGCGCCGCACCCGGTCGTCAGGGCCGGCTGGAGGGCCCCCTCGCGGCGCTGCGGCCCCCAGTAGGCGGTGCTGACCCCCGGGGCGGGCCCCGGCTCGAGATGGAAGACATGGCCGACGTCCGCGGCGATCGCCCGCAGGTAGGCGAGATCGGTCGCCGCCTGCACCGGAATGTCGATCAGCGGATTCGGCTGGTCCGAGTGCACCGGCGCCACGGCCTTCGGCGTGATGCCGTACTGCGCGTACGCGGCACACACCTCTGTCGCCCGCAGCTGCGGCGAGAGCCCGGGGAACGCCCGCCGGACATGCCGCAGATTCATCAGCAGCGACAGATCCTCACCGGTGACGACGAGGAACGACGCCCCGGGAGCCCGCGCCGCGTGCAGCTCCTGATGCGTGATCACACCGTCCACGAGCACATGGCACCGGCCCGCGAGGACCACGGCGACCACGACCCGCTTCTTCGTGTGCAGCGCCCCGTCCGGCAGGACCGCCCGGGACAGCGGCGATCCGGGAGCGACCGAGAAGGTCAGCTGGAAGCCGCTCGTCGCCCCGCTGGCCGAGGTGATCCGCACTCCGTGCAGCGCATCGACGAACGCCGCCAGGGCCGGAGCGGGCACCGTGTCGCCGAGGAGCAGCATCACCTGCGGGCTTGGCCTCATCACCACGCCCGTTCGCCGCCAGCAGCCGCCGCCGAAGCCTCGGCGGGCAGGGTGATCCGCAGTCTCCGGCCGGTCACGGCCGTCAACTCGTCCGGCCGCAGCGTCGGATTGGCGTCGGCGATCCGCCACGACTGCTCCGGGTCGCCGCAGCGACGGGCCGCGATGGCGTCGAGCCGTTCTCCGGCGGTGACGACGTGCTCGCCGACCGCCGTCAGCTCCTCCGGCCGGGGCAGCAGACGACGGCGCAGGTGAGTGACGGTCCGGCCGTCCGCAAGGGTGTGGGTCGTTGTGGGGACCCCGTGGTACCTGCTGCTGGGCTCGAACATGCCGACCTCCTCCGGATGGTGATGGGTACGCGGCGCGGGTGCGGCTCAGCCGCCCGGGTAGCCGACGGTCGACGGGCTGTTCGCGACCGTTGCCGCGAGGCGCTCCCGGTTCTGCTGGTACTGGAGGTAGAGGCCGCCGGCCTTGTGGCCGAATCCGACGTCGTCGACGGTGAGGACCCGCACCGTCAGCGTCACGCGCGCCCGGATGGGATTCAGCTCCCCGTCGTAGGCCTCCTCCGTGACGGCGATGTCCAGCATCCGCACGGGCAGGACCCTGCGCCCCAGAACCAGGACGGACAGCGGGGCCTGTACGGGTGCGATCTCCAGGATTCCCTGGCCGGCCAGTTCGTTCTGCCGGGTCAGCTGGGCGCTCGTGGGGGTGACGGCGCTCTCCAGCGCGGCCAGCGTCGCGGAGAGACCCGACCCCGTGGGTGGGGCCGGCGTGGCCTTCGAGGCCGCTTGGTCCACGGCGTCGAACTCCGCGTCGATCCGGAACGTCTCCCGGGCCGGCCCGTGCAACCGCAACGCCTCAAGCCGGTCACCGGCGGCGGCGCCGATGCCGCGCGGCTGGAGCGTACGAGTGATGCTGTCGGGGTTGTACTGGAAGGGCATGACCCGCAGGACCTGCCCCTGCTCGGGGTCCAGGAGGACGAAGCCGCCGCGGCGGGGGGCGGGGGTGGTCATGGCGTGGGGGCTCCTGCCTCTGGTCGGGGGCGGTGCTGGGGGGAGCGGTGGTCCGGCGGTTGCCCGGCTCGGAGTGTCTCGTGGACGGCGCGGGCGATTTGGCGGGCGTGCGCGGCGAGGGTGGGGTCCGTCGGTGCGGCCGGGGCGACGGCGCCGATGGTGGGGGAGTCGCCGAGCAGCACGGCGAGTTCGGACTCGACGGTCGCGCACAGTGCCGCAGGCGAGGGGGGTGGTCCGGCCCCGTCCCACACCAGCCGACGGATGTGCAGTTCGACCCGCGTGGCCGCCGTCATGTGATCACCACCGCCGCGTCGGCGTCGAACCGCCCGGCCTCCACATCGATCAGCGGGCTGTCCACCCCGTCGACGCGCAACCGCAGCGGATACCGCCCTGGCGCACCCGCGGCCATCCGGAACCGCAGCGTCCGAGTTTCCCGGGTGAACGGTTCCGCGAGCACGGGCCGATCCGCCACCAGCAGCTCGGCCCGCTGGCCGGGATGCACGGCGGGCGCGCACTCCACGACCAGCGCCACCGTCCCCTTCTTGGCCCGCTCGGCGTTCATCGGCAGCGAGTTGGTGATGCGCGGCGCGATGTGGAAGCGCCGTGGCTCGGTGGTCCGTACACTGCCGTCGGGCGCGGTGACGACGACGACGGCCGACCAGCGCCCCGCGCCGAGCTCCTCGCCGAGCGTCGCGCGCAACAAGCCGGCCTCGTCCGCGCGGGCCGGCAGCACGATCGGCCCGCCGAGCAGGGGGTGCGTCAGACGAACGGTCGGCGTCCCCGCCTGAAATCCGCTCCCGCTGAGCCTGATGTCAGAGCCGGACGCGGCGGTCGACGGTACGACGGCCAGAAGTACTGGCCAGTGCGCGGCCGCCATAGGCATCGCCTCGGGCCCGGTCCCGGCTGCCCCGCGCCGCAGTACCGGCAGGGGTGCCCGGCCGGGCGTTGCGCTGTCGATGAGCACGACACGTGCCTCGTAGGCAACGGACAGCCGGTAACTGTGGCCCAGGGCCGCCCACAGCAGGCGCATCTCGTCGGCCGTCATCATCGCCGGGGTGACCTTCACCGGCTCGTGCTGGAGATGCAGATCACTGAAGCCGGCGGCGCCCTTGAGGTCGTCGGCACGCAGCCGCGGCCGCTCGTGCAAGGCCGCCATGGCCGCACCAAGCAGCCGCTCGGGGACGGTCGAATCCTCACCGGCGGGTACGTGCGCGGTGAACAGGTAGTGCAGGACCAGCGGCAGCGCGGGATGCCGGGACTCGCCGGGGCGCGAGCCGTCGGGATCGGCGTTGCGCCAGGCGGGATCGATGCCGGTCTGGTGGAGGAAGAGGTTGAGCACGCCATTCGTGCCGTCGCCCTCGGCAATGGCCGCGGCGACATCCCCCGGATGCCGGACCGTCACCTCCGCTCCGGGCACGGTCCGTTGGAGGTCCCCGTGCAGCACGGCCCGCAGCGTCTCGGTCACGGCGGCGATCGCCAGCGCATCACTCACGCCCGCCTCCCGAGGTACTCCTCAAGACTGAGCCGGGGCTTGCGGTGCGGAGCGGGGGTTGGGGCAGGGCCGTCGATGGGGCGGGGAGGGGCGGTGCGGACGACCAGGTGGTCAATGGTGACGCGGACGATGGTGGAGTGCGCCGGGGAGCTCTGCGCAGTGGTGGAGTCGGAGGCGGGGCCGAGTGCGAGTTTGGGGCGGGTCGGGGGTGACCGGCGGAGGGAACTCGACGCGGAGGGCTTGGCTGGCCAAGACTCCGGCGACGGCGACGGCGACGGTGACGATGTCCGCGTAGGCGTAGGCGTAGGCGTAGGTGAGGGTGACGACGGGGCCTGTGGACGTGCCGAAGCTGGTGACGGCGTCGGCGCTGATGGGGGCGGGTTCGAAGCGGGTGCGGGTGACCGTGACGGTGACGGTGACGGGGAGAGCGTCGGCGGGACCGGTGATCCTTCAGGCGCTGCCGTTCGGGCCGGTGATGCGGCTGGTCGCGCTGCGGCGTGGGCAGCCTCGGCGGGCACCGGGGAGGGAGATGTGGCGGAGCTCCCGGCGGATACGCCGAAGCCCTCGCTCCGCGTTTCGGACTTCCGCAATGGCGCGCCCGGTTTCCCGGGAGACACCGTGTCACCTTGAGGCGCTGCGCCGGCCCTTGTCGGCACAGGAGGGAGGTGTGGGGTGGGCTTCTGGGCGCGAGCGGGAGGGCGGGTTGACTGTGGTGTGGGGGGCTTGTTCGGCGGGGTGCTGTGGGCGGTGGCGGGGCTGGGCGTCTGGGCGGGAGTGGGATGCTCCGCGGGGTCTTGGCCGGAGTCTGTCGTGGCTGAGTCGTTCGGTGGGGTGCTGTTGCGTACGGCGGGGCCTGGAGTCTGGGCGGGGGCGGGACGCTCTGGGTGGGTTGGGTGTGGTGCGGGTGGCTTGTTGGCTGTGGGGTCTTGGCGGCCGGGGTCTGTCGTGGTCGAGCCGTTTGGCGGGACGCTGTTGCCGACGGCGGGGCCAGGCGTCTGGGCGGGGGCGGGACGCTCTGGGTGGGTTGGGTGTGGTGCGGGTGGCATGTTGGCTGTGAGGTCTGGGCCGGGGTCTGCCGTGGCCGAGCCGTTCCGTGGGGTGCCGTGGCCGGCGGCGGGGCTTGTGCGTGAGGGCTGCGGCCGCTGTGCCTGTGGTGCTTCGGACACGGTCGCTTCGTCAGGAACCCGACTCCCGAGGGCTGGAGGAATCGCCCTCCCCGAGGCCGACCGTGCACCGTCACCCCGCTCACGATGGCCGCCACCGCGAGCCTCTGCAGAGGGCTCGGCATCTGACGTCGGCTGCGACGACGCGCTCGGCCAAGGGCTCCCTCCGGTCAGTCGTACGTCCTCCCCGCTGACGGCCCGTACACCCTCCCCGCCAACCGGATGTGCGCTCTCGCCGGCGGCGGGGCGTGCGACCTCCACGGCACCCCCACGCCCACCTGCCCCACCGGCCGTACTGAGCTCCGCATCCTCACCCCCGACCACGCCCATCCCCTCGCTGGGAGCCGCCTCGCTGGGAGCCGCCTCGTACGAGAGCTCCCCAACTCCCGCCTCCAGCCCCTGCATCGGCTCCACCACCCCTTTCCCGGACGGCAGCGCCTGCGCCTCCACCTCCCCCTCGACCGGGACCTCGACCTCGACATCGACATCGACCTCAGGGGCGTACACCGACGCCCCCTGCTCAGATCCCGGCAGCCGCGGAGCGCCCGGATCGAACGCGTTCGGTGCGAGCGGCCTCAACCTCGGCCCCGGTGCCCTGAGGAGACGGTCCACGAAGTCGTTCATCCGGTGCTCGCCTCCAGATAGAACTGCCGCCGCGTCGGGCTGATCGCGAGCACGTCGGCCTCCGTCCAGCCGTAGGCGCGAGCGAGGGCGTGTACCTCGTGCAGGAGGCGGCGCGCGTACTCGGACACGTCGGTCCACAGGTGTTCGGCGAGGTCGAGGGCGGCATCCCAACTGTGTTCGCACTGCGGGCAGTTCAAGGAGACGACGGCATCGGCCCCGGGGTCGTCGTCGGCGAGCCGCCGGGCGACGTCCTCGAGAACCTCGTCGGGCAGGTCGTCGGCGGGCGGGTCGACGCGCAGGACGCAGCGACGCAGCAGGGCCTGGCGGGCGCGGGGCGTGGCGGGATCGACGGAGCGGACGTCCCGGCCGGTCAGCGCGCGATACGTGACCGTCCTGCCGTACGACTTCACAGTCGCCGTGGCGGCCACGGCGGCGCCACCGCCGGGAGGCAGCAACTCGGCCGCCGCCACGGTGACATCGAGACTCTCGCCGCATTCCGGGCAGTCCGCCGTGCACGGCAGTGCGTCGCCGAAGGCGCCGCGGCGCAGCTCGAGCAGAAGGGAGTTGAGCGCACTTAGGGGCAGGTCCGCGACGTTGCTCCCGCCAGGTGCCGCCATCGAGGCGAACAGAAGGGAACGAGCTGCCGGCGGCCCGGCGAGCCCGTTCTCCCACACGTCGAGGACGTTCGCCTCGGTCAGCTGCCGTGGCACGCCGCTCACCCTGCGGTGTCGGAGAACTGCGGTTCCTGCGGCGGGTTGGTGTGCTCCCGTACCCAGCCGTGGTGCTCCACCTTGATGTGCTCGAAGGCCACGCCGTTGGATCCGGCGTCGAGTTCGGGCAGTCCCTGATACTGGGAGACCCAGCAGTCGTGGACGGAGTAGGACAGCACCTGCTGCCCGCCCTCGTCGAAGACGTCGATGATGAGGTCGCGCCGGAAGTCCTTGAGAGAAGTCTCAAGCCCGCCCGCCGAGTTCTTCAGGCTCCAGACGCGGTTGGCCCATTCCTCGAAGGCGGTGTCGACGGTGCAGCCGCGTTCGAAGGTGATGGCCTCGTATTCCGTCCGGCCGGGAAGTTTCCGGCTGGTGCCGGGGTCTCCGCCGTCGCGATGCCGAATGACCTCGGTGGTGCGCTTCAGCCCGCTGACCTTGCTGATTCCCGCGATGTAGTCGGTCTCCCCGCTGAACTTCACCCGGAACCGGAAGTTCTTGTACGGGTCCCGGCGCTTGACCTCAGGCATGGGTCGTCCTCCTGGAGCTGGATCTCGACCTAGACCTGGATCTGGCCGGCGAGCTGTTGGATGTGCACGATCACGAACTCCGCGGGCTTGAGCGGGGCGAAGCCCACCTGGATGTTGACGATGCCGCGATCGATGTCGTTCTGCGGGTTGGTGTCCTTGTCGCACTTCACGAGATAGGCGTCCTGGGGCGTGCGGCCCTGGAACGCGCCCGCTCGGAAAAGGGAGTTCATGAAGGCGCCGATGTTCAGCCGGATCGAGGCCCACAGCGGCTCGTCGTTCGGCTCGAACACCACCCAGTGCGTGCCCCGGAACAGGCTTTCCTCGATGAAGAGCGCCAGCCTGCGCACCGGGAGGTACTTCCATTCGCTGGCGAGCCGGTCGGCGCCGACGAGGGTGCGCGCGCCCCAGGCGACGGGACCGGCCGCGGGCAGGCGCCGCAGGCAGTTGACGCCGACCGGGTTGAGCCGCCCGATCTCCAGGTCGGTCAGCGGCACTTCGAGCTCACTGACGCCGCTCAGCGAGGCATCCGTACCGGCAGGTGCTTTCCAGACCCCGCGCTGGACGTCTGTCCGGGCGAGCACGCCGGCCATCACGCCGGAGGGCGGGAAGGGTCTGAGGGCACCGTCGAGCAGCGGGTCGGGCGCGAGCACTCGGGGGTAGTACACCGCGGCGTTCTTGCCGGCCTCGCCCAGCGTCTCCAACTCCGTCATCTTCTTCACGACGGCGTCTACGACATCGGCGTTGGAACCGCCGCCTGTCGGCCCGCTGGGCCACGACGAGGTCGGGTCGACGAGCAGAAGGGCACGCCGCTCGACGCACAACTGCAGCGCCACGTCCCGCAGTGGCTGCACACCACCGCCCTTGGCCTGCAACTGCTCGTCGAGCCAGTGGCTGTCGGGCAGGCACAGCATGTTGAAGATGTCGGTCTTCAGCAGCTGGTAGAGGCCGGTCTTGGCGGCCCTGTCGCCCAAGTACGGGTCCAGATTCCGGGGCCGTCCATCCCCGTCGGCCCCGTCGTCACCGGCTTCGGCAGGGGCGGAGCAGTACGGCTGCTGCGCTGCCGTCCCGTCTTTCGGGACGAAGGCGAAGGGATCCGCTCCGTCATCCGGGGCATCGTTGGGAGTGGGTACCTTCTTGATGAGGGCATCCGGGTCGACGCGCACGAGCCGCGAGGATTCCAGCAGATGGGTGAGGTTGCGCGGACTGTCCGGATCGACACTGACATTGAGATAGTGCTCCGCAGCGCCCGTCTCCAGATCGCGGACCGTCAGATTGAACAGCTTCCGCGGGCCCTCCGGCTTTTCCCCCTCGGCGGTGTGGTGGTCGACGTGGGCGCGAAGATGCCGCCCCCACCGTCCCGGGGAAGCCGCCAGCAAGGCCGGGCCCTCGGCGGAAGCCGTCCCCGACGAGCCGGAGGCCGAGGACCTCTTGGCGTCACCGCCGGACTCCTGCTCGCCCCGGCCCTTCTTCTTGTCCTCGCCGGAGGATTCGTCCTCACCGGCGCCGGCGGAGGACTCCCCGCCCTCACCGGCCGCTGCGGTAGCAGACGAGGACACGCGCCGGACGGGCTCCTTCGCGGGTCGGGCGGCGCTCTTACCGAGGGGCAGGCGGACGGTCTTGTCGTCCTGCACCACCCTGACGATCTCGGCTTCACTGCCCCCGTTGAGATAGAACTGGTAAACCGCGTAGCTCAGTGGGCAGTTCGCCCGCAAGCCGCCGAAGATGGCCTGGTAGTCGGCCCAGCCGGTGATGTGTACGGGCCGGTCGACCGGGCCGCGGGGCGCGTGACCGACGAAGGCGGCCACGGAGGTGGGCACGCCTGTGATCGTCTTGACGGCACTCTTGACCTCGTCGACGTAGACACCCGGGTATGTGACGTTGACCGGCACGCTGGCCCCTTCCGATGCTGCTCACGATCCGTGATCACCATAAGAGGACAAATCGCCATTCCGCACTCTGTGTGGTGACCTGGCTACGCCGTCCGGGTGGTGCGAAGTCCCCGCGGGTCAGACACCGAATACGGTGAACCCCAGGCCGGAGAGCTGGGAGGCGAGGCCGCTCACGGTGTCCGGATCGTTGAAGGCCCCGTTCTGGGCAAGGCCGTTGGCCGACTGGAACTCCGTGACCTTGCCCCGGGTGCGAGGGCCGTCCGCGCCGTCCTGGGCCAACGGTTTGAACCCCAGGGTGAGAAGCGCGCCTTGGACACCGAAGACATCGGACAGGTCCAGCGCGATCTGTTCCGTCGGCAGGCCCTGGACCTCCACCTTGTCCGCCAGCAGCAGATGAGCGCGGTCGAGCTTGTTGCGGATGATGATCGTGCCCACGTCCGGCGTGAAGTGACACTCGTCTGCGGCGCCGACCCAATTCCGCGACGCCACGTGCCCCTGGAACTTGGGGAAGGGAAACTTGGGACCCAAGGCCCAGCACATGCTCAACGTGGCCAGCTGCGCGTTGGCTGGCCATGACGCGAAGTCGCCGAACTCCGGGCGCGTGGTGAGCACGCCCTCCATTTCGTCGAGCTTCTCGAAGACATGGCGGTCGATCTCGTCGTCGTCCACATGAAGGCGGGTCAGGGGCGGCTGGAAGCTGAGGTGTCCGAGGGGGGCCAGCTCCATGTGCGACTTCACCGTGTCCCACTCGTTGGCGACTTCCTCAGGTGTCGCCTCGGTGTTCGCGTCATTGACCAGCCAGCGCAGCCTGCTGGCGGCTGCCAGGGAGGCGGTCCGTTCCCCCTCGGTCGGCGAGGAGTTGTCTCTTTCCGTCTGGTCGATCTTGTTGCCTATACCGGTGCTCACGTACCCTTTTACGTCCAGGTACATGAAGTTGACCCGCCCTTCGAGCGGGTCGTTGAAGGTGATCCAGTAATCGCGAACGCTCTGGTGCATGGTGCTGCCTTCCGATCGGCGTAAATGGGTCGCCCTTCGTTGTTTCCAGTGTGAAGCCGGGGAGTTCTTGGCAGCAATTCGATGTCCGTACCGGGCCCGTCAGGTAGTCCGCAGGGATGCAGTTGCGTCAGATGCCAAGTTGCGGTGCTTCTCCGACAGCTCGATGCTTATTTTGATGGCCAACCTTGGAACGTCACGGGAATCGCCGGATTAGCAGTGACGTCTGACGAGTAATCGGTGAGCCTGACCCGGTACTTGACCCAAGGACGCCATTCGCGGCCATCCCAATGTTAGAGGTCAAGGCCTGTAGAGGTAAGCGGCGAATTGAGGGGTAGCGATGACTCAGCCATCGGCATCTTGCAGCACAGCCGAAGAAGCCCGAGACTTCTTGCAGGCCAACGGGTCCGGAGGGCCAATACTGATACTCGCCCCCGACGTGCTCGAGCAGATCCAAGCCGCCGAAGCGGCGGGTGGACACGAAGGCGGCATGTCCGGAGCGGCCGGAGAAGGCGGCTTCTCTGCAGCAGGCAATGCAGGGCCCAACTCCAGCGACGGCAGCGAGCTGCCTCTGCTCGACTTCGACATGGAGGGCGCGGTTACCGGAGAGGGGATCGCGCGTTTCTTCGAGGGGGTTCTTGAGGTGGGCCACTTCGTGGGCGAGGTCGCACACTGGATCGCCGAACGTGGCGTGACCCCAATCTTGATCATTCCGCGGGAAGAGTTGAAGAAGCTCGTTCCAGACGGCGCATGACCGCGCAATAGCAGGAAACGGCGTGCATCACGCTCCTCGCTGGACAGACAGGTGGCACCGCGAACACTCGTGTCCAACTCCACTCGAAGATCATTGACGGGACAAGCCTTAGGAGGTCGCGATGTCCTGGCGAGTCGCGAACAGCCTGGAAACCCTTCGGCGTCAGATCGACGCGCGTTTCCCCGCACGCAGCGTCGCGGCTGACGGCAGCATCGGCGATGCGGCCCACGAGAAGCGCGGACGCGACAGCGACCACAACCCGTGGTACGGGCCCGGGATCGTCACCGCGCGCGACTTCACTCACGATCCGGCGCACGGCCTGGACATCCAGCAGATGGCCGACCAACTGCTCGACAGCCGCGATCCGCGGATCAAGTACGTCATCGCCAACCGCCGGATTGCTGTCAACACGAGCTGGCAGTGGGGGCCGTACGAGGGTGCAAACCCGCACGAGGCGCACTTCCATCTGTCCGTCGTGGCCGACCCCCGCTGTGACGAGTCCCAGAACTGGAGCCTGCCCATCCTGGATGAGGCTCCGGACGGTGGGGGCGGCGACGGCAGTGCCGGCAACTTCGTCACGTGGGGCACGGGTGTCAACGTACGGGCGCAGCCCCGCCTCGACGCTCCTGTCGTCGCCGTGCTGTCGGGGCCGACGCGTGTGACGGTGTCCTGCCAGACCAGAGGCGACATGGTCAACACCGCAGGCCGCAGCAACGATGCCTGGGCGTTCGTCCCAGACCTCGGCGGATATGTCACCAACATCTTCATCGACCACCCGGACGCCTGGCTTCCGGGCATTGGTGAATGCTGACCCTCGTGACGGCGAGTTCAAGGCTTGCTCGGCCTGACCCTGATCGTCGGTCATAACTAAGCGTCAGCACGCCGCCCCGTGCCGACCCGTGGGCAGCTGCCGTGCCCGCTGCTGTCGGGCGGGGTGGTTGGCGCTATGCGGCCCGGACGCGGGCGGCTGGCGTCGCCCGCAGTCTAGGCCCCTCCAAGATGTCGCAGTCGATGTCCGCACGCCCCGGCGCAACTGCCCGTGGCCAATCCGTCGGGCCCGCTCCTTCAACACCAAGCCAGGCTTGCCAGTTCGGCTGCATGAGCCGAACGTGGAAGAACACCCGCCTATGCCCACCACCTTTTCTCGGCACCCTGCGCGCGCATGCTCAAGTCCAGGAACCCGCCGCACGTCCGCTGCCAACTCCGAAGTAGGCTGAGGGTTCTGGACTGCAGCCCTGTGGGAATCGGCGAAGCCGCCGGATTCGCGTTGGGGGCTACGCCCGCGGTGCTGTTGATGCCGTACAGCGCCAGCGCCCGCAGCCTCACCAGCTGGGCCTGGCTCTTGGCATCGCGCCGGATTCTCTGGGGGAGATGCCTGTCGCGGGTGAGCTTCGGGAGAATCCGTGCAGCTCAGCGGTTATGCGTCAGACTCTATCCTGTGCAACAGATATGGTGCGATCGCTGGATCGGGTGATCGTGCGAGGCGGAGGTTGTTGTGAGGCTGGAGCTCGCCGAGCCGCGGGTGCCGGTGTGCGGCGGCCGCCTGACCGCTGCCTGTTCATTGACGACACCGCCGCCAACGTCACGGCAGTCCGCGACGCAGGAATGACCGCCCTCCACTACCCCAGCTCGACGAACTGTGCAGGGCGTTCGCGCTCCTGCTCGGCCAGTAGCCGTCGTACGAGGCGCCATTGGCTGCCGAAAGTGACTCTGCCAAGGCCAGGGCTCCGTCAAGTTCCGTGCTTGCGTGGAGGGTTGACGATCAGGCCGGTAGGGGCGGATGGCAGAGCAGGCACGGGGGTTCGTGATCATTGTGGTGTCGAAGCCAGATGATCACGAGGACGTCCCTTGCCTGCTGTTGCAGCTTCCCCTATCCCTGCCGTGCTGTAGAAGCTGGGGCCGCTGGATGCGGACCGGATCGCTGACCTGGGCCCCTACCTCGAATCGGTTCCGGATCCGCGCTCACGCCGGGGCCGGTGGTACTCGCTGACGGCGATCTTGCTGATGTGTGCTTGCGCGGCCGTCTGCGGTGCGAAGAGCATCGATGAACTCGCCGAGTTCGGCGAGCGGGCCACGAACTCGCTGCTGGCATCCCTCGGGGTACGCCGTCACCTGCTCGGCTGGCGGTGCAGCCCCAAGCCGGTCACTCTCGGACGCGTCCTTCAGGCACTTGACGGCGACGCCCTGGACCAGGCTGTGGGCGCCTACCTGGCCGACCGGCACCGCATCACCGCGTCCGCGGACATGCCCGAGACCCGATCGCGGCAGAGCATCGCCGTGGACGGCAAGGCCCTCACGGGCTCAGCCCGCCTGGCCGCGCCGCGGCGCCACCTGCTCTCGGCGGTCACCCACGACCGCGTCGCCACGATTGCCCAGGTCGAAGTCGGTGCGAAGACCAACGAAGTGCGCCACTTCAAACCCCTGCTGGCACCGCTCGACCTCGCCGACACCGTCGTCACCTTCGATGCCCTCCACTCGGTGAAGGCCAACATCACCTGGCTGGTCGAGACGAAGAAGGCCCACTACATCGCCGTCATCAAGACCAACCAGCCCACCGCCTACGCCCAACTCGCCGCCCTACCCTGGACCTCGATCAAGGTCCAGCACACCGCCTCCGCCACCGCCTCGGCCGCCGCGAGTCCCGCTCGATCAAAACCTGCGCTATCGCCGACAACCTCGGCGGCATCGCTTTCCCCCACGCCCACCTCGCCATCCGGGTCCACCGCCGCCGCAAGCCCACCGGCCGGCCCGAAACCCGCGAGAACGTCTACGCGGTCACCAGCCTCGCCGCCCATCAAACCCGCCCCATCGACCTCGCCGCCGCCATTCGCGGGCATTGGGGAATCGAAAATTCTTCCCACTACATCCGAGATGTCACGTTCTCTGAGGACGCCTCGACCATTCACACCGGCACTGCACCCCGCGCCATGGCCACCATCCGCAACCTCGCCATCGGCACCCTGAAGATCCTCGGAGCCGACAACATCGCCAAGACCACCCGCGCCATGCGCCACGAACCCGAACGAGCACTCGCCATCCTGGGCATCACCAACAACCCAGACACTCACGGAACTTGATCAAGCCCTGCACGGCCATCCCGGAAGACCATCGGCGCCATGCGCGCGAACCGACGCTTTATTCGGAACTTCACAGGGGTTCCCCCTTTGATAGTGGATGATCGCTCCGCGCAGGCTCCCGTCCTGAGGGCGTCGATGACCAGTTCGGTGCGCATATGGGTCGGCGATCTACCAGCCCACCAGCCGCTTGGAGTGCAGGTCCAGCAGCGTCGCCGGATAAGGGAACTGACCGTCGCCGACGGGGAGATACGGGGTGTCCCCCACGTACTTCCCGCACCGGCGCATCACCCACACCACTACCTGCGGTTCACAGCACCAACGCCAACTCGCGCCGTTCTCAACCAGGTTGACAAAGACCGAGTGGCATGGTTGCGCGAAGTTGCGGAACCGGCCATATGGCTCATCCTGGAAATAACACACGACCACCGCGCCAGCGTGACCGACCGCGGCACGATCGGCGAGATGACCGGTGGGCGACTGCCTGGAGGTCTCGACGGCGATCGATGGGCCGGACGCTACGCGCCAACAAGGGCATGGGTTTCTACCAGCTGAGAAACGCGAGATTGGAGATGCGCAATGACAGAGATCGACGCCGCTGTAGTGGACTCGAACGCGTCCAGCGCTACGATCCTGGCAACGATATTCAACAAATCAAGTCGCACTATCGCCACGGGCGGCACAGTGCGACTTACAGCAGCTCCCTTTGGGACCGGAAATTTCGCTGATGGGACTTTCGGCTCGATCGCGCCAGGGGGACAAGAGACGCAGCTTATCAATTGGGATTTGGAGCAAGGCGATATGGGACATACCCCATATCCGACGGCCGCCCACTATTTCCTTTCAGCGGAAGGGGGCGGGGCCTGCTCAGGCGGAACCGGTGAAAATCCAGAAGGAATCGCAGGAGTCCGATTCTCCATATTTGACTCTGACTGGTCATAACTGCGCCGATCCTGGATAGAGGGGCACTGGCTCCCCGAAACGGGCGAATAACGTTCACCCAGTCGCCAGAGCCGATGTGTCCTTCAACATAGCATCATCAGGCGGACGTCAAATTGTGAAGAGGGGAGTGCCGCTAGATGCCACAGGTCGGTTAGTCGGCACTCGCAGCACTATGATCATGGTTGGCGATAAGCGCCTAATCCCCTGGCTTCCCGTACTGTGGAGTTCCCGAGACGGTGGGCCTGGGGTAAATGGCGGTCCCGTCCGGAGTTAGCGAGGAGATCATGTCTACTTCGTCATTTCAAATGTCGAGCTTCACTCCTGTTGATGGTGAGATTGTCAATCAAAGCTCGACCTCTGTATCGTTCTCATTCTCTAGCGCATACGTAACACATATCGGCGTCGACATATGGTCTGAGGATGACCAAGGCGCAACCTACGCTGATAGGCAAGAAACGGATACGAACGGTACCGATGATGTGGGCTTGTCGTTTTCCGTGCCCGCCGCCGTTGACCTGCACTACAAGATTACGATCAGTGGCGACCCCGGCTCCAATAATATTGTCCACGTCCGCATCGAATGGTAACTCGTTAGCATTCCGTGTGCCATCCCAGCCCCCAGGGTTTGATCAAGTTCCGTGAGTGTCTGGGTTGTTGGTGATGCCCAGGATGGCGAGTGCTATTTCGGGTTCGTGGCGAATGGCGCGGGTGGTCTTGGCGATTCGACGGAGACGACTGCCCAATCGGAAGTAGCCATGAACGAACCTCCTCGTGCAGGTTGTATGGGCAGCTTGGTTCCCCGCCCGCCCTACCGCATTCGGACTACCGCCGAACGAGGCGGCTACGCCGCACGGCACTTCGCTGGCCACGCTGGGGGCGGCGGCAGGGGCACCGACCGGCCCGCTTGCGCTAGGTGGCGGAGCTGAGCGGAGGCCGCAGATGCGCACGGGCGCACTCTCTGATCGCCTGGTTGCGGACGCATGCGGGCCAGCAGGGGCACCAACCGTGCTGAACCTCGGCCTTCCGGGTGCCCGGGATGACGGGGGCACCCCAGCGCCGCGCCAACCAGCGCGTGCGATCACGAACGACTCTCCCGGAAAGGGATGCCATGGCCAAGGAGGGACGACGTCTGATTGTCTGCTGTGACGGCACGTGGAACTTCGCCGACCAGCCCAGCGCGACGAACGTCACCAAGGTCGCCGTATCCGTCTGCCCGCAAGCCGACCAGGTCGTGTATTACCGCCATGGTGTCGGCGTACCCCAAGAGATGCGCCTGCGGGGCGGCGCGTTCGGCAGGGGACTGTCCGCCAATGTCCTGCACGCCTACGACTGGCTCGTCCGCACCTACAGGCCCGGCGACAAGCTGTACCTGTTCGGCTTTAGCCGGGGAGCGTTCACCGTACGCAGCCTGGCCGGCCTGGTGCGCAACTGCGGCATCCTGCCCGAAACGCACACCGGCAGGATCGAGGAAGCGTGGGACCTGTACCGCAGCGGGAGGAAGAAAAAGAAGCCGAATGGCACGGCCTCCATCTTGTTCCGCCAGACATACGGCGCACATGAGACGGGGATTCATTTCATCGGGGTGTGGGACACGGTCGGTGCCCTTGGGATCCCGGGTCCCCGGTGGCTGCCGCGCCGGGGGGCCTTCCATGACACCGAGCTGAGCAGCTGGGTGAAGGGGGGTTTCCAGGCGCTGGCCATCGATGAGCAGCGGCGACGGTTCCGTCCTACGCTGTGGCATCAGCAGCCCGGTGCCGCCGAGAAGGGCCAGGAACTCAAGCAGGTGTGGTTCGCTGGAGTGCACACAGACGTCGGCGGCGGCTACCCGGAGAAGGGGCTGTCCGATATCACCCTGCTGTGGATGATCCGCCAGGCCCACAGATACGGGCTGCGGTTCGGCCCCAGGGAGGGCGAGCCAAGCGAGATGCCCCCGAAACCCAGCATCTTCCTGGTGCCGCCCGAGCCCGACAGCATGGGTGCGAAGCACAACTCACGCAAGGGCTTCTACCGACTGGTCCCGCGGTTGCACCGGCCCATCGGAAAGTCCGCGAACAAACAAGGTCTTCTCGACGGGTACGAATACCTCTCGCAAACCGCCAAAGACCGTTACGACAACGATGCGTCCTACCGACCGCGCAAAGGCCCGCGCAGGCTCCACGACTATCTCACTCAGGACGAGGTAAACCTCGAACCTGTGCCCCTGACCGTCCCCGACGCGCTCCTGCCGCACCTCAACGCCTGGACCGTCGAGCAGACTCAGGCTGGCGGTCCGGGCAGCCCGGCAACCGGGGCCGTCGTTCACGAAGACGGGTGCGAGCTGGCCCCGCCCGGCGGTCCGGAACTCGACCTGGGCCAGGCCCTTGCCGCACTGGCCCGGCCGGGCGGCCGCGCCTGCCAGGACTGCGCGGCCGCCGAGGTTCTCGGCAGGCTGTAGCCGCTCGAACGCGTTGGACACGCCAGGTGATCGAGCCTTGGCCCCCGTTCAGGGATCGAGATTTGCTTCACCGGCCACAGTCCCTGCCGTGGCCTGGCGACGTCCTCCCATGTCTCGTACTTCAGGCGGGACGCTATCGGGGTCAGAGCCCACCACGGGATCAAACCCCAGAGCATCACTCTCAGGCACACGACACCTGGCCGTAGCTATACGAGAACCGGGCCGTGTGGGCCGCCCTGTACCCCCTAGGTGCTCTCACCCCAGGGGACGGGATCGGTCGCCTACGAGCCGCTCAGGCGGCTTGCTCGCCTTCCTTGCGGCCGCCGCCACCACGCCCCGCGTGGTCGGCGTGGACGAATACGCCCAGCGCAAGGGCCGCGTCTACGGAACCGTGCTTGTCGACGTCGAAACACGACGTCCGATCGACCTCCTTCCCGACCGGGAGGCCGACACGCTCGCGGTCTGGCTCGCCGAGCGGCCCGGCATCGAGATCATCTGCCGTGACCGGGCCACCTTCTTCGCCGAAGGCGCCACCCGCGGCGCCCCACAGGCCCTCCAGGTCGCCGACCGATGGCACCTGTGGCACAACCTGGGCGAGGCCGCCGAAAAATGGGTCTACCGGCACCGAGGCTGCTTGCGTCCCATGCCGGCACGGCCGGAGAAACTGCAAGAGCAGGCGGAGCCGACCGGCTCGTCGCCCTGGCCGACAGGGCACCGGTTCGCCGAGCGCACCCGCGCCAAGCACGCGACCATTCACGCCCTCCTCGCCGCCGGTCACAGCAAGCGGTCCGTCGCCCGGCAGCTCGGCATGACCCTCAACACGATCTTGCGCTTCTCCCGCGCCACGACTCCGGAGGAGATGTTCACCGGTCAGTGGCAAAGCCGTGCGACCAGGCTCGACGCCTACAAGCCTTACCTCGATCAGCGCTGGCAGGAAGGCTGCACCAACGCCTGGAAACTGTGGGAGGAGATCAAGGAACAGGGCTATCCACGCGGATACGCCAGCGTCCGCGACTACGTCAGCAGGACTCTTCGCGGCAAGCCCCAACTGGTCGGCCCCCGGCCGCCATCGGCCCGCGCGGTCACGCGCTGGATCCTCACCCACCCCGACGCCCTACCGGAGGGCGACCGGATCCAGCTCAAAGCAGCCCTGGCCAACTGCCCCGAACTGACGGCACTCGCCGAGCACGTGCGCTTCTTCGGCCACATGCTCACCCACCTACACGGCGACCGGCTCCCCGAGTGGATCGAAGCAGCCAGCGCCACCCCCGAACTGCCCAGCCTTCGCCACTTCGCTCAGCACCTACTGCGCGACCTCGACGCCGTCACGGCTGGCCTCAGCCTGCCCTGGAACTCCGGCGTCGTGGAAGGCCACGTCAACAGGATCAAGATGCTCAAGCGCCAGATGTTCGGCCGAGCCGGCTTCGGTCTCCTCCGCAAGCGTGTCCTGCTCTACACGTAGGGCCACGTTCGCGAGTTGCCAAAAGGCGCGGGCAGATGAAGCTCAGGGCGCCATGTGTCGGATGAGCTCCCGTGACTTCTGCTGCAGCGCGGCTGTCCACTCCTTTGCATGGGGGTTCGAAGCCGTCTTGAGATAATGGCTCTCGGCGCGCTCGGCCGTCTGCCAGTTCACCTCGATGTTCGCTGTCTCAGCCAAGGCCAGCACCGTGGCAACGAACCCTTCGGACAGTGTGGCCATGACGGCGTGTCTGGTCTTGCTATGCCAGTCGAGCAGGGCGTCGACGAACACTGCGAATGAGATGGGGTCGATCTGACACTCATCAGCTTCCATGGGGCCGATGCCGGATGGCAGACCCACTTCGGCTTGATAGACGGTGACCTGGCTCATGAACAGCCGGGACGCCCCGTTCGACGGGTTCCACAGGGTTCGGTCGCCCAAGTCGTAGTACTGGCTCACGTCAGCCTCTCACTGCTGGTCATAGGAGGCCGACATTACGGTCTGTCAGCCCACCACGAAGAGTGGACCAGAGCCTTCGTTGGGGAGTCATTTGGAGGTGCTTTCGGGAGTCAACTCGTGTGGCTCAGCAAGATCAATGTCAGCGAGTTTTGATGTCCTGGGCGCCGTGCTCGTCCACCAGCCGGTCGAAGATCCGCTGTGCCGTGTGCCGCTGCTTCGTCGGCGCATCCAGATCCGCCTGCAAGGTTCCATCGATCAGCGACTTGTAAGAATCCAGCCGCGACTCACGGCGCCGGTGCTGCCTGCGAGTCTCCGGCCATTGGCCATCCAACGCTCGCCGCACGGTCCGCCACGTGACGTTGTGCTTGCGCTGCAACGCCCGCTGCGACATGCCCCCTTGATGGTCACGGCGGATCGCTGCATACAGATCGACCTTCGACTGCGACGTCCCCACACGGCCCCCAGTGGCATAAGCACAATCCACCGTCCCACCGCAAGCCCCGCGGTCGAACCGCTTTTCCGGCGCTGGGGGAGCGGCGACACCAGGACACTCCGCGGCGCCCGGAACCTGAGCCCTGATCGCCGACCAGCGTCCCTCTCTCGGGCCCCGCCACGTCAGACAGGGGCCCGAGCGAGGGACGCTACGCTCCCGCGAGAGGGTGCGTCAGCCGGACGTTGCCCGCTCCAATGGCAGCTCAGTGACCTTCACCGGCTCGGTCCCGGCCGCGCTGTGCCGCGCCGACCAGTTCTCCAGCGCCGTCCCGCACGCGTGGTCGAGGTGGTGCAGGCCCGAGAGATCCAGCCGGATGGGACGGTCCTGAGGCAGCGCCTCCAGGTTGTCGAGGATCTTCGGCAGCCGCAGGAAGGTCGCGTTGCCCGTCAGGCACGCCTCGATGGGGCCGGCGCCCTTGTCGGTGACCTCAAGCCTGATGTGCGAGGCCTGCCAGGCGGTCTTCGCCACGGACAGAGCCAGGCCGATCAGAACACCCTCGAACATGTTCACCGCGACGATCGCCACCGCGGTGACCACCAGGATCAGCGCCTCGCCCCGGTGCGCGCGCCACAGCGTCACTGTCGAACGCAGCGGGATGAGCTTCCACCCCGCATGGACGAGGACGCCCGCGAGGGCCGGGATCGGGATGAGCGCCAGTGCGAAGGGGAGCAACGCCGCGAACAGCAGCAGCCATACGCCATGAAGGACGCGCGAGGCCTTGGTCCGCGCGCCTGCCTGGACGTTGGCGGAGCTGCGCACGATGACCGCGGTCATCGGCAGCGCGCCGAGGAACCCGCTCACGACGTTGCCTGTGCCTTGGGCGATGAGCTCCTTGTCGTACTCGGTGCGCGGCCCGTCGTGCAGCCGGTCCACGGCCGCCGCGCTGAAGAGGCTCTCGGCCGACGCGATCAGGGTGAAGGCCAGAACAGTCCCGAGCACGCTCACGTCGGCGAGCCCACCGATGGCCTTGAGCCCGGGCAGTTGAATGGAGCCGGCCAGCCCTTGCACCTCGACCGTGTCGACCGGCATGGCGAATGCCAGAGAGGCCAGTGTGGCCAGCGCGACCGCGGCGAGCGCCGCCGGAACGGACCGTACGGGCCGCGGCAGCCGCTTCCACACCAGCATGACGGCGATGGTGCCCGCGCCGAGAGCGAGGGATGCGAGGGCAGTACTGCTCCCGGCGGCATCGACCAGTGCCCGGGGCAGCCCGGAGATCTTGCCCAGGCCGGAGGCCGGAGCCGTCATGCCGGCCGCCGCGTACAACTGGCCGGCGATGATCACGAGTCCGATGCCGGCGAGCATGCCCTCGACGACCGAGACCGAGATGGCTCGGAACCAGCTCCCCAGTCTGAAGGCTCCCATAGCCAGTTGGAGAAGGCCGGACGCGAGCACGATCACCCCGAGTGCGGGCAGCCCGAATTCCTGCACGGCCTCGAAGACCAGAACGGTCAGTCCGGCGGCAGGGCCCGAGACCTGGAAGCTGCTGCCGCGCATCATGCCGGTGACCAGACCGCCCACGATGCCGGTGATCAGGCCCAGTTCGGCCGGCACACCGGAGGCCACGGCGACGCCCACGCACAGCGGCAGGGCGACCAGGAACACGACGAGCGAGGCGGCGAAGTCCTGCCGCAGATGAGGGAATTTCGTCCGGTGGTCCACGGTCGCGCTCACAGGGCCTGGAAGGTGTCGCCGTGCACGTCATGGGCCAGTACGGACCCCGTGTGCACTTCGTAGAACCAACCATGCAGGCGGAGTTGGTTCTGCGCGAGGCGGCTTTCGACGTAAGGATGGGAACGAAGTCGCAACAGTTGTGTCAGCACGTGGTTCTGCACGGCCTGGGCGACGGCCGGGTCTTCCACCACCCCGTCGGGCCGGGGCGTCGCGTGCGCGAGCCAGTCGCGCACCGCGGGGACGGAGGTCAGGTCGTCACCGCGTAGCAGCGCGCCCACCGCGCCGCAGTGCGAGTGGCCGCAGACGACGATGTCCTGGACTCCGAGCACCTCCACCGCGTACTCGATGGTGGCCGCCTCGCCTGTGGGCTGCTCGGAGGCGTACGGAGGGACGATGTTGCCCGCGGTCCGCAGCTCGAAGAGCTCACCAGGACGGGCCCCGGTGATCAATGAGGGGACGACCCGGGAGTCGGAACAGGTGATGAACAGAACCTGCGGGGACTGGCCTTCGGCGAGTCGGGCAAACTCCTCGGGTCGTGCCGCGGACTGTAGGTCGAAGGACCGGGCGTGATCGATGAGGGGCTGCATATCGGAAAGTTCCTCCTGGCACGCCAATTGACGGCGCGTCGGTTGGTGCGAGGCGGTGGGCTCGACAAGATCCACAGTGGCGGATTGATCCTGAAGACAACCTGAAGCCACCTGAACCCGTCTTCAGGTGGCCGGTGGCCGGTGGCCGGTGGCCGGTGGCAGGGTGGGGTCCGACTCACCGCTCGTCGCCCCCCAACCTTCCGCTCACACCACGGCGCCGGAATCCCGCGCCCGTCCGCGTTGCGCCAGCGGGCTCCGCGCTCCGTTGTCCTCGCCGCGCTTGGGGTGCACCGGCGGCGCCGGGCGGCTGCCCTCGAGTTGCACGGCGATCGGCACGGCCGTGAACACCGTCGACGCCATATCGATCAGCACGCCGGCGATCAGCGCCGAAAGACCCGTTGGGTCGTGGAGCGCACATTTGCCTGGCTGTACCAGTTCAAACGCCTGCGGATCCGCTACGAGATGCGCGCAGACCTCCACCTGGGTCTCCTCCAACTCGCCTGCAGCATCATCTGCTTGAGACGACTCCGAACCTCATTTTGAAACCATCAGTCAACCCAGGACTCCCTGGTGAAACAGGGAGAGGGCTGCGCTGACGAGGGCAGCGCCGACTGCGGTCCCGGCTCCTCGAGTTATCGCGAGGAGAGCGAGGTGAACCAGGCGCCTGGCAGTGACCTTTGGTACTTCTCGCTCATCGGCCATGTGCGTCCCTGCCGGTGTCTGCGGCAGACCGCCACTCGGCGCCGCACCAGACAGCCTGCTCGGCTGACGTAGCCGTTTGGACGGTGGCCAACAAGGCGCAATGGCTTCGAAGGGCACCAGAGGGCTTAGGACACCTGCCCGACCGCCTCCTGCTGCGCGACCGCTCCTACGACCCAGACCAGCGCCGCTTCACCACCCAGGACCCCATGCCCGCGGCCCTGGACAACCCCAACAAGTCGCCCTACACCTACGCCGACAACGACCCGTCCAACCTCTCCGACCCTTCGGGCAACTGCCCCATGTGCATCGGGGCGGGCATCGGCGGCGTCCTCGGCGGCGGCATCTACGCCCTCACCCACCGCGACGACTTCGACTGGGGTGACTTCGCAGGCGCCACCGCCAAGGGCGCCGTCATCGGCGCCGGCGCCGGCTACCTCGCCCCCGCAGGCGCCGGCGTCGCCAGCAGCCTCGGCCTCTCCGGCGGCCGCGCCCTGGCCGCCGCAGCAGCCACCGACGCCGCCATCGGCATGGGCTACACGACCGGCGGGTGGCAAGGTACCCAGGTCGAGGCTTCTCTGATCACGGAAATTCTGGGGTCATACGGGATCGAAGTCCGAGCGTGTGAGCCGAGAGGTTAAGGAAGCGTGTTATAGACGGCAGATGTGAACGGTGGTGTTCTTCGGGCGCCGAGGTGCGTGGGACGCGCAGTGGGCCGCCCTCGCCTCCGTCGCCCCCGCGATGACCGGGCAGCGCCAGCAGTCGACTGCCGTGCCGAGCCCGGGCCGGTGGGAACGCGGCGTCGAACTGCCGCTGGGGCGCCCGCCCCCGGTCAGCCCGGCCGGCCGCCACTGCGGCTGCGGGGTCCCGCGGTCGGCACCCCGCACGTCGGGCACCGTCGCCTCGTGGTGGCCTGGGCAGCGAGTTGGCCGAGCGCCAGCTGAAGAGACAGCTCCATGGCGGCGGGAACGAACAGCGCACCGGTGCCGTCGGGCGGGACCAGCCAGCGCAGTCGCCCGGCGGCTCGATGCGGTGCGGGCACCGCGATCCAGGCGCCTCGGCCCGCATACCGGACGCCCGTACCGATCCAGCGGCCTTCGGGGTCCGGCGGCAGGAAGAAGGCCACCCGGCGGGCGGCGGTGTCCGCGAGCGCGGACCGGGCGGCTGCGGGATGCACAGCAGTGCGTCGAGCGCCAGCATGCCCAGATCCTCCGGCACGCTCAGCACGTCCCAGTACCGCCCGCAGGCCAGCACCACTGCCCCCATCTCGCCGTTCCACTCCCGCTTGCAGTCCCGCGGGTTGGCCGCAGCGGCGGCGAGCCACTCCACGGCCTGCTTCGTGACGGTGCGCATGGTGTGCCTCCGGGATCCGTTGGCCCGCGCAAGCGGGGCGCGCTACCCCCATCACCTGCCAGGGGTGCTCTGACCAGGCATGTTCATGTTGGTAGATATATCTGTTGCGCGGAAGAGGTGGCGAACCATGGCGTTTGCCTCTGGAATGTTCGCTTCTGGTTCACGCGTTCCCGGGTCCAGAAGAGTCCTTCGAGATCATGAATGTGGTTGCGTCATGGTCCCGGCTTCGACGGACATGGCTGGAGAGGCGGCGGAAGGCACGGGCCTCGCCGCGCCAGCCGCCGCGCCAGGGCGAGCCGACCGCGCACGACAGGGTGGATGAGCAGTACGTGCGGCTCTTCCGGGTGGTCGCGGAAGGCAACGGCCGCCCGCTGGATGCCGTGCGCCCGCTCCTCGAAGTCGGCTTCCCTGCCCGGTTCCATCAGCCAGGTGCAGACGGCGCTGACCTGGTCCTCGCCGGTGGCGTCGGCCCTCTGTGCTGATTCGGCCATGGCGACACGGCAAACAGGGACATTGCCTATTTGCGACTTATTGGTCAAATTGCTGCGCTTCGTTCTCCGTGCGAGGCTCGCTGTGCGTGAGGCGTCATCAGTGCGGCCGAAGGAGACACCGTCATGGCAGTGCGCACATCGGGGGCGGGCGAGGCACCGGGGGCGGACGAGGCACCGGGACCGGGCGAGGCGGCGGGAGCGGCCGAGCGCGGTCCAGGTCCGGTCGGGGTGCGGCTCAGAGTCAACGGGCGCGAGCGGAGCACGGCGATCGAGCCGCGAGTGAGCCTGCTCCAGGCGCTGCGTGAGGAACTCGATCTGATGGGGGCCAAGCGAGGCTGTGATCAGGGCACTTGTGGCGCCTGCACGGTCTGGGTGGACGGGCGGCGGGTCCTGTCCTGTCTGACGCTCGCGATCACCTGCGAGGGCGCGGAGGTCACCACCATCGAGGGGCTGGCCGAGCCGGACGGCACGGGTGACGGTCAACTGCATCCGATGCAGGAGGAGTTCATTGCCCACGATGCCTTCCAGTGCGGCTACTGCACGCCGGGACAGATCATGTCGGCGGTGGGATGCGTCCAGGAAGGGCATGCGGCGGACGACGCCGAGATCAAGGAGTGGATGAGCGGCAACATCTGCCGTTGCGCCGCCTACCCCAACATCAGGGCGGCCATCAGCGCCGCCCGCGAGAGGGTCTGAGGAGCGAGCAGGGCATGCGACCCATCAGCTATCTGCGGGCCGAGGACATCGACGGCGCCGTGCGTACCGTCACCGCCGACCCCGACACCCATTTCCTGGCCGGCGGCACCACGGAGGTCGACCTGCTGCGCCAGGGCGTGCTGACGCCGCGCCGCCTGGTGGACATCAACCGGCTGCAGCTGGCCGGCATCGAGGCGCTGCCCGAGGGAGGCGTCCGGATCGGCGCGCTGGCCCGGATGAGTGACGTGGCCGCCGATCCCGCCGTACGGGAACGCTTCCCCCTGGTCTCCCGGGCGCTCGTGCTCGGGGCGTCAGCCCAGCTGCGCCACATGGCCTCGATGGGCGGCAACATGCTGCAGAAGGTCCGCTGCGGCTACTACCGGGACGGCGAGTCGGCCTGCAACAAGCGCAGGCCCGGCAGCGGCTGCGCCGCCCTCGGCGGAATCAGCCGCACCCACGCGGTACTGGGCACCAGCGAGCACTGCATCGCCACCCACCCCTCCGACGTGGCGGTGGCGCTTGTGGCGCTGGACGCCCGCATCCACACCCGCACGTCCGGCGGGGAACGCGTCCACGACATCGACGGCTTCTTCCTGGAGCCCGGAGACACCCCGGATCGGGAACACCCGCTGGAACACGGAGAGTTGATCACCGCCATCGAGCTGCCACCGCTGCCCTTGGCACGTCACTCCAGCTACCTCAAGGTCCGCGACCGCGAGTCCTACGAGTTCGCCCTGGTCTCCGTCGCCGCGGCGATCAGCGTCGAGTCCGGTGTCATCAGCGGCGTACGGCTGGCGCTCGGCGGCATCGGCACCCGCCCCTGGCGGGCCCGCCGCGCCGAGGAGCTCCTGCTCGGGGCCCCCGCGACACCCGAGAACTTCGCACGCGCCGCACGCGAGGAGCTCTCCGCCGCCCGCACCACCGCCATGAACGCCTTCAAGCCCGAACTCGCGCGGCGCACCCTGGTCCGCGCCCTGGAGACCCTCACCCGGGACGGTGATCGGCGATGAGTACCAGCACTCCCGCGGACGGCGTGATCGGCCGCCCCCTCGACCGGGTCGACGGCCACGCCAAGGTCACCGGCGCCGCCCGCTACGCGGCCGAGATCGCGCTGCCCGGCCTCACTCACGCCGTGTCCGTCGGCGCGCGCATCCCCTGCGGCCGGATCACCTCCATCGACACCGCGGAGGCCGAGCGGGCGGTAGGGGTCCTCGCCGTCCTCACCCACGAGAACATCGGGAAGATCGCGGGCCAGCCTCCATTGCTGCCCTCCCTCGCCGGTGCGGTCGCGCCCGGCGAGACGTTCTTCCCGATGCAGGGCGACGAGATCCACTACGCCGGACAGCACATCGCCCTGGTCGTCGCCGACACCTACGAGCGCGCCCTGTACGCCTCGCGCCTCGTGCGGTTCTCGTACGCCGAAGAGCCCTCCGTCACCGTCATCGACCAGGCCCGCGACCAGGCGTACGAACCCGAGGCCATCTTCGCGGGCTTCATCCCCGGCCGGGCCGGACGCGGCGACGTGGCGGCGGGGTCGAGCCAGGCCGCCGTCACGGTGGAGAACACCTTCACGTACGCCGCCAATCACCACAATCCCATCGAGACCTCGGCCGCCACCGCCTGGTGGGAAGGCGACCGGCTCACGCTGCACGACACCACCCAGGGCGTCACCGCCACCCAGCACACCGTCGCCGCCCAACTCGGCATCCCGCACACCCGGATCCGCGTCATCAGCCACTTCACCGGCGGCAGCTTCGGCGGCAAGGCCATGGTCTGGCACCACCCCGCCCTGGCCGCACTCGCCGCCCGCAAGGTCGGCCGACCGGTGCGTCTCGCCGTCACCCGCGAGCAGATGTTCTCCTCCTGCGGACATCGCGAGGAGCAGGAACACCGGCTCACCCTGGGAGCGGACGACCAAGGGCGGCTCACCGTACTGCGCCACCACAAGCTGTCGCCCACCTCGCACTTCGACCACTGGGCCGAGCCGTCGCTCGGGGTGGCCGGACAGATGTACGCGTGCCCGAACTACGAAGGCACGTACCGGCTGATCCGCGCCAACACCATGACCCCCACCTTCATGCGCTGCCCGGGCGAGGCCACCGGCCTGTTCTCCCTGGAGACCTCCATGGACGAACTCGCCGAGAGGCTCGGCCTCGACCCGCTGGAGCTGCGGCTGCGCAACTACGCCGAGACCGACCCGGCCTCCGGCAACCCCTGGTCCAGCAACGGTCTCAAGGAGTGCTACCGGCGCGGCGCCGAACGCATCGGCTGGCAACGCCGGGCCGAAGCCCCGGCCCGGGACGGCGACTGGCTGATCGGCCTCGGCATGGCCGCCACCGCCTATCCCGTCTATGGCCCCAGCAACCCCGCCCGCGCCCGTGCCCGCGTGTACGCGGACGGCACCGCCGTCGTCCAGGCCGCGGTCACCGACATCGGCACCGGAGTCCTCACCGCGATGACGCAGGTCGCCGCCGAGACCCTCGGCCTGCCGGTGGAGCAGTGTCGCTTCGAGGGCGGCGACACCGATCTGCCGCATGTGGCCGCCACCGTCGGCTCCTCCGGGGCCGGGATGGTCAGCGCCGCCGTCCACGCAGCGGCGGGCGCGCTGCGCGACCAGCTCATCGCCCAGGCCGTGGCCGACCCGGGCTCGCCCCTGCACGGGGCCGACCCCGGCCACGTCGTCCTGCGCGGCGGCCGGATGGTGCTGCGCGAAACCCCCGGTACGGGGGAGTCCTATGCCGAGCTCCTGCGGCGGAACTTCCTGCCGGACGCCGAAGCCACCGGCTCCTGGGGCCCGCCCCCGCACGACACCCCGTTCGCCTCGCTCACCTTCGGCGCCCAGTTCGCCGAGGTCGCGGTCGATCCCGTACTCGGCGTCGTACGAGTCCGGCGCCTGGCCGGTGCTTTCGCCCCGGGCCGCGTGCTCAACGCCAAGACCGCCCGCAGCCAGCTCATGGGCGGCATGATCTGGGGCCTTGGCCAGGCACTCCTGGAGGCCACCCACATGGAGCCGGGCACCGGCCGCTGGGCCAACGCGAGCCTGGGGGAGTACCTGGTGCCGGTCAACGCCGACGCCCCCGAGATCGACGTCGACTTCGTCGAGGTCGAGGACACCGTGGTCAACCCCCTCGGCGTCAAGGGCGTCGGAGAGGTGGGCCAGGCAGGTGTGGCCCCGGCCATCGCCAACGCCATCCACCACGCCATCGGACGGCGCATCCGCAAGCTGCCCATCACCATCGAAGACCTCATCGCCGACGCCGCGTAGAGGAACGACACGGGGTAACCCGTCGAAGCATCTTGAAACCAGTGCTATTGAGCGGCGGCCGAGGGCTCGGCCGGCAGTCCGATGCGGAAGACGTACGTTTCTGTCGGGTCGCCGCAGGGTTCAGCGTCCACGTTCGCCACCAGCCAGCGGCCGTCGGGAGACCATGCCAGGGCCCCGACCCCGAGACCGATCCGGCAGCGCAGGATGGGCTCCCGGTCGGCCATCCGCCAGATGCACGGCTCGTCGCCCATCTCCATCTCGGACGTGGCCAGGTAGGCGCCGTCCGGGCTCACCGCCATCGCCGCCAACCGTTTGCCTCCGGTGAGCACGGCCTCCAGACCCCTGGCAGCAGCCGACAACCACCCGTCCACAACGACGTTTTGTGGATAGGTGGTTGAGTGGGGCATCGGTTCTCCACCGTGTGCAGTTCGGTCGGTGGGGCTGCCGCCCTGCGCTCGCGATTTCCGTCAGGCGATGGCTGTTCTCTGCCGCGCCAGGGTCTTCAGCGGCTCACCGGGCCTTCGACAAGGGCGGGTTCATCCAGGCGTCGACAGCGAGTCCGCAGCTGCCCCGGTGCTCCCTTCATGCTGGTTTTCCCGCTGCTGCGGGACCTCGCCGGACGGGACGGTGCCACCGCGCTTGCGCAGCATGGTGAGCGAGATGACCGCGCTGACCGCGGTGATGACGGCACAGGCGATGCCGATGGTGTTGAGCCCGTTGGTGTAGGCCGCTTTAGCGGCCGCCATCAGGGCCTCGGCGGCCTCGGCGGGCAGCCCGCCGGCGGCGGTGACGGCGTCCTCCATGCTCGCCCCGGCAGCGTCGGCGGCCTCCGCCGGGGTGCTGGCCGGAGGTGCGAGCGTGTCGCGGTAGACGGCGGCGCCGAGGCTGCCGAGCGTGGCGACACCGAGCGCGTTGCCCAGGTCACCGCTGATGGACGACAGAGCCGCCGCGGAACCGCCCCGCTCGGGCGGTACGGATCCGACGACCATGTTGGTGCCGAGCGACCCGAACGTACCCACACCGATGAAGATAATGACGAAGCCTGCGGCTGCGGAAGCCGGAGCGTTGGTCCGACTCGGTAGCATCGGGCTATGCCTACGGGACCTTTGCATGACCGCGCCGTCAACAGCCTCGTCAACGGTGAGCCTGCACAGGAGGTCTTCCCCTGCCGGTGCACGATCGGTGAGGATCACATCGAGGGTCCGGACTTCGTTGATCACGAGGAGGAGCCTGAGGGGCACTCCTTCGCTGGAGCCGAGGAAATTTGGCTCTCCAGCGGCATGGATGAGGACTACGACTTCCGCTAACGACCTCGGGAGCGGTAGCGGTCGGCCCGTGACGTGAGGAGGGCCGCCCGGGTTGGGCGAGTTGGCCCTGCGGCGGCTTCCCTCCGATCGGGCGCCGGTGGAGACCCATGAGGCCAGCGGGCCCGGTCCCGGTGCGAGCGCAGCCCGGCGAAGACCTCGGTGTACTTGTCGTCGGGTATTCGGCGCGGGATCCGCTCGGGGACGCGCGGACGGTACCGACCGGTCCGCTGGGCCCTGAAGTCCTCCATCGGATGGTGATGGGCGTTGGCTCGCCCGCGGCGGCGGGAACGGTCCAGCGGGAACGGGGTGATCAGCAGCGAGCCAGAGTTGCTGGCGAGGTGGAAGTCGTAGAAGGTCCGCAGAACCGTCTCACAATGGGCTCGAGTGCTCGCGGCGTACTTCTTCCCGATCGTGGGTTCCCTGTCACCGGGTTGGGAGATCGCGGTACGGGGGCTGCTGTGGTGGCCTTCGGGGTCGGCCGGCCTTCGGTCACGGGTGCGTTACGACGCCGCCAGTGCACGCGCACCGTTTGAACACTTCGACGTGGTCATGGCCAGCGGTGACGTTCAGCAGTTGTCAGTTGCCGTCTGTTAACGATCTTTCGGTTTAGGCGGTGTGTTCGTGCACGGTCTCGATCAGGAGGTCGAAGGCCGAGGGGCATGCCATCGCACCCGTTTCGGGCCTTGCTTTTGGAGCATCATCAGCTCATGTCCGATGGGGGAGCACGGCGTTGGCGTCGCCGACGTCTGGAAAGCCGCGTACTGGCATGTTTTGCGTTCGTGGCGACGATTTGGGCGCTGCAGGCGGGGCTGAGCGGCGATTACAGGGGGGCTGACTGGGCCGCTGTCATCGGCGTGCCCCTGACGTTGTACGGGCTGCTGTTGGCCCGGACGCAGAACCGGGCAGAGCCCGACGTGGACAAGGTGATCGAGGAGCTGGTGTCCTCCTCCAAGAAGCGATGGGGGCCGCAGCGCTACCAATTGCTCGGCCGTGACCACCATGCGATCAACCTCAGCTTCCAGGTCATGGACGAGCCGTCCGGTGCGCCAGCCGATCCAGGCCAGGACTGTCACGTCGAAGGCATCGTCGCCTTCTACCGCGCGCAGCGTCGGCGTAGGCTGGTCATCACGGGCTCACCCGGTGCTGGGAAGACTTTCCTGACCATCGAGCTTGTCCTGGGCCTGCTGCATGATGACACCGCCGACGGTCCTATACCGATCCGGCTGGCGCTCACCGACTGGGACACCGGCATTGCATTCGAGGTGTGGCTGGTTAAACGCATCGCCGCCGAGTACGGCGTCGTGCCGCACAGTGCACAACTCTTGGTGGACAAGCGCCGGATCCTGCCCGTGCTGGACGGACTCGACGAGATGGACGCGGGCAGTGATCCTGATGCTGCCGCGCCGCGTGCCATCGCTGTGATGAAGGCTCTCGACGCCTACCTCGGCGGCCACGGCGGCGCCCCCGTCGTACTCGCCTGCCGTTCTGGGCACTACCGCGCGTTAGCCGACTCCGGCCACGCTCTGGCCCAGTCCACTCGTATCCAGATCGCCCCGCTTACCGCGGGCCAGGCCCGCGGCTACCTCACCCGGCGCAGCACAACGCCCGCCGGCCGCCTGGCGGTGCTCCTGGACGCGCTGGATGCAAGCGACCCGGCGGCACCCGTGCCCTGGTTGTCCACACCGTGGCGTGTCACCCTGGTCGCCGCAGCCCTGGCCGGCGGCACCCACCCCCGGGAACTGCTCAGCCATGTCCGACGCGGCTTGGCCGCCGCCGATGAATACCTCATCGGCCTCTACGTGTCCTCGGCCGCTGCCTTGCATCCGCTCGACACACGCCACCGCTACAGCCCACGCGATGCCGAGCGATGGCTTGGTGAACTGGCCCGGTACTTACGTGACAGCGGCAAGCAGGCCATCGTGCTGCACGAACTGTGGGGCCTGGAAAGGGGTCACAGAGCCAAGGCGGTGGCCGCACTCACAGGAACCCTCCTAGGAGTGCTGCTGTTCACGCCCTGGGCATACGCCAACACGCAGGCCACAACGCCGTGGGCAAGTGGCTCTGTTGGGTTCAACGGGTTGTTGTGCCTTGTCTTTGGTGCGAGCCTGGGAGCTTTCACTGCCAGCGACCCGCAGGGGCCCCGCATGGTGAGATTCGTGCCCGTTGAGCAGCACTGGCAGGCAGTCGCCGAATTCAGGACCTGCATGCGCGCCTGCCTGCATGCTCTGCTCTGCACCGTCGCCTCCTTCGGCGCCCTGGTGATGAGCGTGCACTACTGGCCCAACCTCTATGACAGGGCGGACAACGCATCTTCCTCGTACTGGTCCTCCTACCTGCACGTGGTGTTCCTCTCCCTTGTGGCAGTAGCCGTCGGCTGGCCCGCATTCGCCCTTCTTGCTCGCCTGAGCGGTATCGGCGTGAGCGGCTGGGCCGTACTCACCGGCAAACGGCCCGTTGTCATCGCAGTCCACCCCGGCAGCACCCTGCCAGGCAGTCCCCTGAGGCCGATGCGCCGAGTTCTGCTGACCGGTGCAGTGGCCGCAACCGGAGTGGCGGCACTCTTCACGCTTCAATACACCTCGACTGCTCTGCCGACGTGGGTGGGAATCACGGCCAACATCCTCGTCCTGTTCGGGTGGGGCGTACTCGCCGAGCCGGCACGCTGGTGCGCCTGGTACCTGGCATTTCGCCTGTGGGCCTGCGGCCGCCTGCCCTGGCGCACGGGCGCATTCCTCAACTGGGCCGCCGAAACGGGCCTATTGCGTGTCGCTGGCCTGGCCTATGAGTTCCGCCACCACGAACTGAGAGCCTGGTTGACGGAACGCCTGAACCGCCCGCCGACCGCCAACTGACGTGCCAACGCGCGAAGTCCGCGACGCGTTCCTTCCCACCTGCCACATCGAACGGACGCGAGACGGCGCATTCTTCTCATGGTTCCTGGACGAATACTGCACCCTCTTCCAGGGCCAGCCGGCCCCAGACGAACCGACCCGCATTCGCCGCATCGACGCCATCGATCGAACGATCGCTACTGAGCGTTCGAGCGTGGTGTCGTTGAGTGCTGACGTGTGGTGATCGTTGCGGTATGCCCGAAGCATGAGGTATCCGCAAGGCGGTGGCTTGACCGACGAACGGCGGGCATTTCGCGAGCGCATCCGCATGGAGGCGGTCGAGGATGCGGCGGAAGCGCCGGCGCTGGGCGGGGGCGAGTGCTGGAGGTCGGCGGTGAAGCGGGGAGCGTCTCGTAGGTGGGCACGGTGCCCTCCGGGCTGACGGCCGACACACCATGTCAACTCCACTAGTACTCCAGCCGTAGATCGTGATCATGGATACGGAGACTGCTCGCCGGTAGCCTGCCTGCGTGGCTGAGATCTGGGGCGAAGAGCAGTTGATCGCGGACGGCTTCGAGCGTGTGCACGCCGAGTCGGAGTGGTACGGCGAACCGTGGGCAGGCCTTGCTGACATCGACGGGAAGCCTCACTACTTCGAGATGCACGTCTACGACCACAGCCATGAAGTCGATGAGTACCAGGTCTGGCCCGCAAGCGAGGCGGTGGCGGAGCTGGAGCGCGAACAGTGGGCGATCTACGCCAGGTGGTATGAGCGCCGTGAGGCGGGGGAGGTTGGACAGGAGAGCCATCCGGGCCACGGCGGGGTCGACGCCCGCTATGACGAGCTGGAGCTGCTGTTGGCGCCGCACCGCTTGGCGCCGGACGGCGCCCGTCGGCTCGTGTGTGAGCTGCGGTTCGTTGCCGGTGTCGACGTTCGCTACCGAGTCGAGGGGCCCGACTACTGGCTTCGGTGGCATCCGAGGCCGCCGTTGATCATGGGGTGTTGTGTGGACAACCAATGATCACGCGGCGGCCTCGGACGCCGGCGTAGTGCCTGCCCACTGGCAGGAGGCATTCGAAGGACTGATGAGCCGGATCGCCGGCCGGTTCTCCCGGGTTGAACCCCGTCGCCGGGTGAGCGCAACTGCCCCCCCCGCCGACGGCGCCAGCAGCACGCTGAAACCTCGCCGCGACCAGGTGGAGATCCAGCGTGCTGCTGGATGTCCGGTCAGGTGGGGTGCTGCTGTACTCCCGCTCGCCGAGCTTGGAAAGCTAGCACGGCCTGGTTCAGCCGCGATTCGACGTTCGGTACTGAGTGGCAGGGGCACAGTCGACCCTCAAGGAAGGTTTGTACAGTTCCGCACGGCCCAGGCGGACGGTAGAACTGCCGTCTAGATCCGCAGCCCTAGATTTTCATAGAACCCAGTGCCTCAAGAAAGGGGGGTGGGGGCAAGTAGGAATGCTTCTCAACATAATGCACGATCAAGTCAGGACTGTCGTACACCTTCCCGAGGTCAGATTCCACCACGATCTCGGCAGACCCGAGGATCAAGACTTTTGCTCCGACGCGAATCGTCGCGCGTTTACCGGGAGGGCAGAATGGGCATCGATGATACCCTCTCGTTTTCCATTCGGGGTTAAGAGCCAGCCGTTTTAGCTTTTCAACCAATTCTTCAGGCATCTGTCCACGCCGGAAGAACGGGTTTCGCCAGCCCAGCCACCCGATATTGACGGCATTGGGCACTCCATTCCCGTATCTGTACGCCGACATGTCTCGATAGTAGGCCAACGTTACCCCAACCTTTGCAGTCTCGAAGTGATCGATTCCTACGAGCGGGCTCGTACCAATTTTAGCGTGGGCGGTTCCCATCTTTCATGCCTGCTTTCCAGATCATCTACAGGCGGCCCAGTGGCAGATACCAGCATTCTTCTTGAGCAGGGTTCTCAACGTGTGAGCCTTGTCGACAGTAGTGGAACTTCCTAGGACCGTCAGATCATCGGATGGGTACAGGGTGTAATTCTTCACCCGTACCCCGGGACCGTAGACGTTAACTGGTGGACTAAGCGGTGTTCCGGCCTCGATGGCGAACCCTTCACGGTCCTGAATAGGTTTCCCGTGCTTGCTGTACATTCTCAATTCTGTTCCTTCGGGGACCTTGGTCCACCCGTTCCACAGGTTCCACTTTCCGTGACCAGAACACCGTCTCACCGTTGGCATTCCCTCCGATGGCAACCCTGTTTGCGGCAGGGCCTACGCCCGGTCCGTACGCCCGCCCCGCCGCGGGCAAGGAAACACTGGACCGTGCAAGGGCAACCGAGGACAATGCGCCCCCGGCCGCTCCAAGGAGTAGGTCCGTCGGGCTGGTGGGCTGGCATTGGACGGTGTTGACGGCGTAGGTGTAGCCCATGCCGATGGCGGCGTCGGTGGCGGCTGCGGTGGCCAGGGCGCGGCCGCCGGAGAGGCCGAGGCTGCTGGCGACGCCGGCGCCTGCGGGGGCGAGGTAGCCGGCGCCGGCTCCGATGACGGCGCCCTTGGCGGTGGCGCCTGCGAAGTCGCCCCAGTCGAAGTCGTCGCGGTGGGTGAGGGCGTAGATGCCTCCGCCGAGGACGCCTCCGATGCCTGCTCCGATGCACATGGGGCAGTTGCCGGTGGGGTCGGAGAGGTTGGTGGGGTCGTTGTCGGCGTAGTTGTAGGGCGACTTGTTGGGGTTGTCCAGGGCTGCGGGGATGGGGTCCTGGGTGGTGAAGCGGCGCTGGTCTGGGTCGTAGGAGCGGTCGCGCAGCAGGAGGCGGTCGGTCAGGTACTGGTCTTTGTACTGGCCGGTGTAGCCGTAGATGCTGGACTGGCCGCCGGTGATGGTGGCCTTGCCGGTGGGGGCGCCCCAGGCGCTGTAGGTGTAGCGGTAGTTGTCGGTGCCCGTGGCGTCGAAGACGGTGCTGACGGAGCTTTGGCGGTCCTGGGTGAAGTAGAAGCTGCCGTTGGTGCGGTCCATGGACCGGGCTGTGCCGTCGGGGTCGAAGTGGTAGTCGCCGAGCAGGGCGCCGGAGCCGTTGGTGTCGGTGGCGATCTGCGGGAGGGCGTTGTTGATGTCCCAGCGGGAGGTGCGGATCAGGGCGTTGTTCTTGTTGGCGGTGGTGCGGTTGCCGTCCGCGTCGTAGCCGAAGGTGTAGGCGTCGGCGCCGATGGTGGCGGACTTGACCCGGCCCAGCGGGTCGTAGGCGTAGGTGTCGGCGCCGTCCTTGGTCTGGTTGCCGTCGGCGTCGTAGCCGTAGCTGCTGGTCGTTGTTCCGGCGGTGGTGGATTTGAGCTGGTCGGCTTCGTCGTAGGTGTAGTTGGTGGTGGTGCTGGAGGTCTGGGAGGTTTTGAGGTTGCCGACCTTGTCGTAGGTGTAGGTGCCGCCGGTCTTGCCGGGCAGGCAGGACTCGGTGGTGGTGTCTGTGCAGGCCCGCGTCATGCGGCCGACGTCGTCGTAGCCGTAGCGGGCGGGCTTGGCGCCCTTGGGTGTGTCCGTGCTCATGCGGCCGTTGAGGTCGTAGCCGTACGTGTTGCTGCCGGTCGGTGTGGTCAGTGTGGCCAGGCGGCCGGCTTCGTCGTAGGTGCGGGTCTCGGCCCGTGCGGTGGTGGTGGGCAGGGTGACCGAGGTGAGGTTGCCGGCCTTGTCGTAGGCGTAGCCGGTGGCCTTGCTGTCGGTGGTCTGGGAGGTGATCCGGCCGACCGTGTCGTAGCCGTAGCTGGTGGCCCGTCCGTCCGGGTAGGTGCGGGACTTGAGGGTGTCGTTGGTGTTCCAGGCATAGGTGAACGGCTTGGCGGCGCCCGGCGAGGTGATCGTCTGGATCTTGTCGTCGTCGTCGTAGGTCAGGGTGCGTTTACCGGTGGCGTCGGTGGCCTCGCGGATACGGCTGGCCGCGTCGTAGACGTAGCTCTGGCTGGGGGTGCCGTCGGAGTAGGTGACCTTGGTGGGCAGCTGCCGGGCGTCGATGGTGGTGGTGATCGTCTGCCCACGGGCGTTGGTGACCTTGGTGCGGTTGCCCTCGGGGTCGTAGTCGTAGCCGACGGTCCGCGTCAGCGGATTCTTGACCGACTTCAGGCGCCCTTCGGCGTCGTAGCCGTAGGTCATCGTGTGGATGTTGGCGTCGGTGCTGGTCTCCAGGAATCCGGCCAGGTTGTAGGTCAGGTCCGTGGTACCGGTGTCCGGGGCGGTGACCTTCTTGGGCCGGTTGAGCTCGTCGTACTCGTAGACGGTCCGCTTCTCACGGGCGTCGGTGACCGTTTCGATGTTGCCGACGGCGTCGTAGCCGGTCTTGTTCTCGTTCTTGAGCGGGTCGGTGACCGAAGTGGGATGCCCGGCCGCGTCGTAGCCGAACGTCCAGGTGTACTTGAGCGGATCAGCACCGGTGACGTTGCCCCGCGGGTCGACCATGCTGGTTCGCCGGCCGTCGTCGTCGTAGCCGTAGGTGGTGCGTTCCTGCTCCGGGGTGACCTGGGCGGTCAGATTGTCGCCGTCGTCGTACTCATAGCTGGTGACCTTGCCCGACCAGGGCTTGGAGGTGGCGAGGCGGTTGTTGTCGTCCCAGGTCAGGGTCATCCCGTGCTGGAGACCGTCTCTGGTGGTGAGGATGTTGCCGTTGTTGTCGTAGGTGACCGACCGGGTGTGCAGCAGAGGATCGGTTATCGACAGGGGGCGGTCGTCGGCATCCCAGGCGAAGGCACTGGTGTTCTTGACCGGGTCGGTGACCGTGGTGCGGTTTCCGACCTTGTCGTAGCCGTATGCCCAGGTGTACTTGAGCGGATCAGCTCCGGTGACGTTGCCGCGTGCGGTCACCATCTGCGACTGGCGACCGGCCTTGTCATAGAGCCAGGTAGTCGCGCCGCCGGTACGGTCGGTGACCGAGTTGACGCGTCCCACCTTGTCGTAGCCGGTGCGGGTGCTCTTGCCCGTGGGGTCGGTGACCGTGGTCAGGCGACCCGTGTCGTCGTACTCGTAGAGCGTGTCGCGCTTCTTGGCGTCGGTGACCTTGTGCAGGTTGCCGGCCGGATCGTACTCGTAGGCCGTGGTGTTCGTGCGCGCATCGGTCACGGACTTGAGGCGGTCGGAGGGGTAGTACTCGAAGAACGTCGTGTACTTCGCCGGGTCGCCACCGGGGACGTTGCCGCGCGGGTCGACGGCCGTCTTGACCCGCCCGGAACTGTCGTAGGTATAGGTGGTCTTGTTGCCCTCGGGGGTGGTGACCGACGTCAGGTTTCCGGCACCGTCATAGCCGTAGGTGGCGGGTTTGCGGCCTTGCGCGGTCGTCTTCTCCAACAACTTGGTGGTCGCGTTGTATTCATAGATCGTCTTCTGGCCCAGCGGGGCGGTGACGGAGGTGAGCAGGTCGTCGGTGTAGCCGAAGACGGTCTTGTCGTACTCACCGCCGGTGTGGGTGGCGACGTTGCCGTTGCTGTCGTAGGTCCACGACTCGCTCGACGCATCCGACGCGCGTCGCTTTATCCGGCCCGAGGTGTCGAAATCCCACTCAGTCTCGCGTATCTCGGCATCGACGGCGCTGGTGCGGTTGAAGTGTGCGTCGTAGCGGTAGTAGCTCTTGTTGTTGAGCGGGTCGAGCTGAGTGAACAGGACGTTCTTGTAGTAGATGTCGGTCCACACGCCCCCGTCGGGGGCGGTCACGTCGACCTGGTCGAACTGCCCGTTCTTGGAATACTTGAAGAGGGTGGTGTACTTCTGCGCGTCGGTCTGCGACGAGACGCGGCCCTGGCTGTCGTACTCATTGACAGTGACGACCTTCTCGCGGGCGTCGGTGACCGTCTTGAGTAGCTCGCCCTCCCAGCCGTAGCGTTCGATCGCCCCGTCCAACGCCTTAACGCTGGTCAGCTGGCTGCCGGTGTAGTCGTAGTCGACGAACCGCCCATCGGCCAGCGTCACCTTGTCGAGGCGGTCCCCGGTGTAAGAGAGCACGGCGGCGCGCCCAGCGGCGTCCGTGATCTGTGTCGGCTTGCTGCCGGTGTAGGCCAGGGTCAGGCCCTTGCCCGTGCGGTCCTTCAGAGAGGTCAGCTGCCCCGAGGCGTTGAAAGCGTAGGTGCGGTGATCTGCGGTGGTCAGCTTGTAGCCGCTGCCGTCCGCGGCCAGCGTGGAGCGGGCCTGTCCCGGCGTGGAGAAGGTACCGCCCGATTTCTTGGTGTAGGTGCTGCGCGCTCCCCCCTCACCGGTCAGTACGACGTCTCCGTCGGTCTCAACCTTGAGGCGGGTCTCCCAGGGCAGCTGCCAGCCCTTGCCCAGTGCGCCGGTGGTCGTGTTGTCCGAGGAGTAGACGCGCCCAGCGGTGAACGGGACACCGGGAGCAGGCACTTGGGCATCGGTGAAGGACTCGGTGAACGCGCCGGTCGCCGTGCTGACCGGGTCCGCCCGGGTGACGGTGGTGCCCACCGAGCCGCTGGCGTCCCCGCACACCGAACCGCAGGCCGCGCCCTCGGGCAGCACGGGCAGAATGTCGAAGGCGTTGTAGGAGCCGCAGGACTCCGTGTCGGTGGGGTCGTCGGCCACTGTCGTGCAGGCCCAGATGAAGTACCGCGGGACCGGTTGGGTGCACTCTGTCGTCGGCAGCGTGATCGAGGCGTTGACGACCGGGAATTCCTTGTCGGTGTTCAGCGTCGGCGCCTGCACACTCTGGCCGAAGTCGAAGATTTTGTTGTCCTCCTGGCTCAGTCGGCAGCCATAGGCGTCCAGCTTCCAGCGCACCTTGACCGGATGCACCTCGTCATCGGCGCCCCCGCTCTGCCAGATCGCCGCCGACAGCTGCAGCGGTTCCCCCGGCACACCGGCACCGATGTGATTGCCCAGCGCACCCAGCCAACCGCCCTGCTGAGCAGCGGTGTTACCGAACGGGTCGGCCGTGTACTGATACAGCGCACCGCTCGAATACGAGGCCGCGGCGGCCGCGTGTGAGTACGAGGCCCGGCGGACACCAGATCCGGCAGGCTGCGCTACCGCCTTCGGACCGCCCGCCTTCAGGGACCGCTGGTTCTGCTTCAACAACTTGAGCTGCGCGGCGGTAGCGGGCTTGCTCTTCGTCGTCGGCAGGGCCCGCGACTTCGTCGCCTTCGCACGGTCCTTGGTCTGCTCACGCCGCTCCTGGGGCGTCACCGGCTTCTGATACGCCGCCGGAGCAGGCCCCCGCCCTGAACTGCCGCTGGCTTCGCCCCCGCCGGTGTCGTCGACCGACACGCGGATCAGCCAGCCGCCGCCCGCGACCACCGACAGCACCAGGACAACGATCAGCACACGCATGCGCGCAGACACAGCGGCCAGCACAACCCCACCCCCACAAAAGACACACAACTTGGAGTTGGCTGTGTGCAAGTTGTGACGGATCTTGATGTAGCCGTCACCTAGAGGGCAAGCGCACAGATCCGCTTCGCCCGTTTCACGGAACAATCTCCCCCACGATCTTTACCCCGCCGTGACCGCATGCTTGCAATGGGTAGAACCGCTGTGAGCGACCCACGGCCGCGTCGCAGTTGGCCGATTTCACATCCGAGGGCACATGTGGCACAAGCCCGGCGAAGCCGCGGAACGCTGCGTCGGGGTCGGGGTCGGGGTCGGGGTCGGTGCCGAGCCTGCTCTCACCACGACACCATTACGAACGACCCGCACTTCAGCGCACCCATCAGGCCGACTCAGGCGCGTCGATCCCGCCCAGGCCACCCGACAGACCTGAACACACACTTGACGGGGAAGTGGTGCAGGTCTTCCCAGGGTTCCCCGACACCAGCGCCCGCCAGACAGGCGCGCAGGCGGGCGTGTTCAGCTCGCCGTGGGCACCAAGCCGACCATGCGGTACAGCTTGGCCCGGACCTGGGCCGACGACCAGTCCGTGAAGCGCCGGTAGACCTTTCAAGACGCCGTCTCAACTGGGCTACAGCGGGTCGGTCCCCGCCAGGCGGCCGACGCGACCCTCGCCGGCGCTCTGCACCTGGGCGCTCATTGGGCTTGCGGCTTCGGTCTGGCCGCCCTGCTCCACACCCGACCTCCAGCTCCGCTTCATAACGTGAGCGCCTGTCAGATCCGGGACACGATCGTGCGTCGAATGCCAGATTTGGGCGCGTACGCGTCAAGCAGGCATGTAATCTCTTCACACTTCCCACGCCAGCTGCGCGACGCAAGGTGGCATGGTTGATCGACTGACGGGCCGGACACTCCGCGTCCGCGTTGGGGGGACTTTCATGCGTACTCGTACTGCTGCAGCTTCGGCCGTTTTGATCCTGTGCACTGTGATGGGCTCGGCGGCCTGCTCGTCGCCCTCGAACGGCAACCCGTCTTCGGGCACCTCGACCTCGGACGAACAGGGGAAGAGTCAGCGCCAAGCGAACAGGGTCGCCCCCGATGCCGATCCCTCGGCCTGCGCGACTTCCAGCGAGAAGATCCCGGAAGGCTGCGCGGTCGACATGGATGTAGCCGAGATGGGCGAGGCAACTCCTGCCACGGAGCCGCCTGCGACGAATGCGTGGGTACCCTCGACGCAGTGACTGCGCCCATGACGGGTGGCCTGGCTCGACGGGGGAGCGTCAGAGTCGGCAGGGCTGAGAGTGCCATCGGCGAGCCCGCGGTGCCCGCGCGATTGTGCGTCACATCTGTTATACGACCCCGGCTTTGTCGGTCGCGCCCAGGACGAGCGCGACCGAGGCTGCTCTGCGCCTCCCGTGTTCACAAAGTCCCCATACTTTTCACGCGCTCGTTCGATTACGATCACGGCGCGTTCACAATTGATTGAAGACCTCAACTACGAGGTCAGGGGTGGGGACACAGATACATGAGCACGAAGACGCGTTTGAAGTGTGCTGTCCTGAGCGGCGCAGCGATGTTTGCACTGTCCGCGATCGTCGCGTTCCCGGCACAGGCTGACGACCAGCCGCCGACGGAGCTCGTCAAGGTGGAGATGCCGGCGGATCTGGAGATCGTGGAGGCAGCTCCTGCGACAGCGGCAACCCCAGCGCCCGATTCTGCGGCTGCTTCCAGGGCTCCGAGCCGCCCCTGCCTGGGAGTGACCTCCACGTACGGATCGACCGGCTGTTTCCAGCCCTACGGCGACCTCATCTGGTCGCAGGACACCGCGTCGGACGGCCTCTCGTCCGTCACGGTCGTCTACACCGACTACGGACGCCCGGCCTACGGCTGCGTCAACAGCAACAAGGCTGGCAGTTGGGGTTACTGCAACAAGGACTACAAGGAGAAGGGCAACGTGCGGCTTAAGGTTTTGCGCTACGACAGCAAGACCAAGGACTGGTACCAGCCCATTGCACAGTCCAATCTGATCCCCGTAGACGGCCAGTAGAGCCCAGGGGCGTCTTGCAGATGCCACGCTGCCGCGGAGGTCCCGGGACTGAGTTCCCGGGGCCTCCGCGCTGCCCTCGCCGGGATCGCTCCACATCAGACGAAAATGCGGGCGCCGCGCGGCCGCCCCGGTCGCCCTTGTCCCGCGCCGGCCTCGCGCAGCCGGGCCGCGCACTTACCAGATCACGCGCCCGCGCAGACCTGTCGGCGTCCTGTACAGCCCGTCGCTGAGACCAGTGCGTCAGCAAGGAACCCAGGAGCGTTCCCGCAACGGCGATCAGGATCGAGATGGATTCCCCATAACTAAGGTCACCATCAACGGGCAGCCACTGCACAGGATTCGGCAGAACACCCGCTTTCCCAGTAGCGCCCCCGGGACGGCTCACGCTGACTTCCTTCGAAACGTACCGCGCCCAACCGCTTGCCGTCCGCCTGCGTGCTGGGCTCCCAGACCATCAAGACCTCCGCCACCGTGCACTCGCCGACCAGGGCACGGACGCCGGGAAACGGATCATCGGCCGCAAGCGCCACCTCGGCTGCGACACCTTGGAGCTGCTGCTGACCGTGCTGGTCACCGCCGCGAGCGTGTCCGACACCGCGGCCGGCGTGACGCTGCTGTCCCGCATCGCCGCCGCCCACCCGCGGGTGACCAAGGCATGGGTGGACGCCGGCTACCGCACCACCGCCATCGACCACGGCGCCCGGCTCGGTATCGACGTCCACCCCGTCCAACGCCCGCCGGGCGTCCGCGGATTCACGATCATTCCGCGCCGCTGGACGATCGAGCGCAGCATCGGCTGGCTCGTGCACCACCGCAGACTCGCCCGCGACTGCGAGACCCACCCACACCGCTCCGAAGCCATGATCCACCTCGCCATGATCGACCTCATGTCCCGCAGCCTCACCGGCGAAGCCACTCCCAACTGGCGCGGAACCTGACCCCACGGGACCAAACACACCTCCATGGACCAAACGCTCAGTAAGTCCCGCATGACCAGGGCGCTTGAACGCGCAGATCAGGAGGGCGTCTGGGTTGTCGAACAGAACGATGCCGTCTCGTGCGAGGTAGGCGGCTGCCTTCTTCGCGAACGTGGAGGGCACGATGCGGCCCTCGAAGCGTGGGGCTTGGGTTGCGCCGGTGACAGCGCGACGGGCCGCCGCGCCCGCGGCCCCAAGCGCTCAGCACCCGACGGGGCATTCCGGCTCGTGGCTCAGCTCGGCGGCCCACCCGCGCTATGGCGCGTCCTACTTCCTGCCTGCCCCCTGAGGTCTTGCGTGTGAGGCAGCCCTCGCTGCAACAGCCCGCCCGTCGAGGCCACCTCCACCAGGTGCGATGAGCCAGTCAACAACACGCAAGTCGCGATGGGCACATACGGGCAGACGTCTGTGTCAGAGCATGGCGAGCCCGTCTACCAGCACCACCCTCGGCTCGGTGCGTTCCGGCGGCAGCCGCCCCACGGATCAGGGGCGGCCAGGCCGGCGCAGGGCTCACGAGCGTGAGGCGCGATAGGCGGCGAGGGTGACGCCCAGTCCGATGAACACGCGCCCGGTTGCCGCCGCGTCCATCCGGCGGTGAACTGCCATGCCCACGCAGCCAGCCGCCGATGCGCCCTACCAGGACACCGACCATTCCTTCGACCAGGAACTCCAGGACGCCGTCGAGGATGGCGGACTACAGCCAGATCGGCCCCGCCATGGGATCGACGAACCGGGGAAGGAAAGCGATCATGAACACGAACGTCCGCGGGCTGGCCATGGAGAATACCCCGCCGTCAAGAAACGTATGCCGCCCCGACATCCCGCCGACGACGGCATCGACGGCCTGACCCTCTTACGGTTACGGATCATCTGGACACCGGGTAGATCAGGTACCCGGCCCCGCCTCCGAAGCGCCGTGGGACTACGACAAGGACACCCCCCCGGCTCGAGGCCCGGCCCCCTGAGGGTGTGGGGAGTTATAGCTTCCCCGCTATTTCAGGTGGTACTTGCAGCCCTTCGCGGACTCGCCTCCTGCGTACTCGGCGACGGTTTTGCCGTCGACCGTGATGCTGCACGGCGGGAAGTCGAACGATCCGCTGGCGGTCAGTACGGCTTGGGACGACACGGACACGGTTGTGCCCGACTTGAGGTACGCGCCCTCGAGCGTCACGTCGGTGGTCTTCTTCCAGGGGAGTGAGACCTGCGCGGAATGATTCGTGTCCGTGATGTACAGGACGTTGCCCTTGCCCTTGCCCTCGACCGCAACGGTCACTTCGTAGGTCTTCGGCTTGCCCCACTTGGACGTGGGCTTCGTCGACCCCTTCGGTGAAGTGGCAGAGCTGCCCGCGTCGGCCTTCGCACCGTCGCCCCCGCTGCCACACCCCGTGAGCAGCAGCGCAGCCGACATCGCCGCAGTGACTCCAACGACCGTCTTGCGCACGTCTTTTCCCCTCCCGCACGGCTTCTAGCGCGGGCACACCGCCACGGCCAGGATGTTGATCATATGGGGGTGCGCCGACAGCCCCGAACCGTAGCGGGGTTGCAGGCGGGGTCTCCGGCGCCGTCGGACCGGGAGGGGGCGTGTCCAGTTCGACCTGTCCAGTACGCCGCCTGCTGCGCAGACCCGTCGTCGTCTTCCTGCAGGGGCGGTGGTGCTGGGAGTGGATATCCCATCGGGCCAGGAAGCGGGAAGCTGTGAGGCGGCTGGCGAGTTCTTCCACCTGGTCAAACAGCTACAGTCAGGACTCCGCTCATAGGGGCTGTTTGTGACGCGTCGGCCGCTCCCCGGCCCGTACCGCGTTCATTCCGACTGTCCGACCGCGAGGACCGTGGCCGCGTCGGTCGCCTGCCCGAGCGCGGCCCGGCTCTACGGTGGTAGCGACCAAGATTTGCACAAAGAGGGGATGATTCGGCATGGCTGGCACCGATCTGCGCGCCAAGTACGCGCACCGCTTCCACACGAGGGACGCCAACGGCGACGGGTTCGTGGACAGGGCGGATGTTGTTGCTCGAGCTGAGCAGCTGCTCGACGGCATGGGTGTAGCAGCTGCGTCCCCGCGTGGTGAAGCCGTCCTGGCGGGCGCCCACGCGGTCTGGCAGGGCCTGGCTAAGGCGGCTCAGATTCCCGAGGACGGGCAACTGAACGAGCAGGCGTACGTGCGGGCTATGGAGAGGGCGAACGAGTCGGGCACGATCGCCGACCTTCTCCGCCCCTCGGTCGAGGCACATGTGGCGCTTATCGACAGTGACGGCGACGGCACGGTCAGCCTGGAGGAGTTCGTCCGGGCGCAGAAGGCGGTCGGCGAGCCGGCGGCTTCGCGGGCCCGCGAAGCATTCGCTGCCCTTGATCGTGATGGGGACGGGCGGGTTACAGTCGAAGAGTGGCAGCAGGCAGTGATGGAGTACTACACCAGTACCGATGCTGACGCTCCCGGCAATCTGGTCCTTGGGCTGCGAGCCTGACCCCACGGCTTGCCGCCGCCCCGGTCAGCGCGGCGCCCTGGCGCTAAGCCACCGCCACCGATGCGCCGCGCGCACCCTCGCCATGGAGACCACCCAGGCGTTCACCGGTGCCCTTTCATAAGGTCGACGGCTCGGGAACCGCCCGCCGCGCTTCTCTGCGCCCCCGCCAACCCCTGGACGCACCGCATCGGAGACCCCGACGGTGGGCTGAGTATTCCGCGCCCGAAGGTCCAACCCGTGGAGGAACGCGTGATCCACCTCAGCGAAACCCTCGCACTGCAGACCGTCGAAGGGTTCCTCACCACCGAAGAGCTGACCCGACTGCGCAAGGCTATGGACGCCGAACTGGATGCCACCGGCTGGAAGCCGCGATTCCAAGCCGACGTCGTCGAAGCCCCGCCCCTGGCTCAGGAGATCCTCCAAGAGGCCACAGCCCGCGCCCTGCCCGCCATCCGCCGCGCCTTGCCCTCCATCAACTCCGCCGCCTCCTGGGGCTATACCGAGCTGGGAGCCGACCAGGAGGTACCCACTCACCTCGACGGCATCCCTGACCCGGGCGCGGTCCACTGCCGGCTCGGTCGTATCGGTGTCGTGCTCGACGACGCAGATACCGGAGGCGAGTTCTACATCGAGACCACCTCCAGCAATACGGTCTGGGCAGGAGAGACAACGCAGGAACACTGCAATTTCCCGACCGGCACGCTCCTGTCGCACCATCTGCCGCACGCGCCCGGCCCTGACACACGGCAGCACGACGGCGCTCCCGAGTGGCTGACAGCGGCCCAACGCACACGTTGGATCACCGATGCCCGCGCGGGCACGGCTGTTGCCTACGGCGCACAGGTCATCCACGGCGTTAATCCCGTCCGCAGCGGGACCTTGCGTAAGTTCGTCACCGATCTGCTCACCTAACCGGTATGGGTCTTTCGCCAGCCGGTCAGCCTGAGCGGATCCCGCTCTCAGGCACAGATGCGCGGGTGACAGCCTCCCCCGCTGGGCCGTGAACCTCGTCGTGGCCCAGCGGGGGCAGAAGCCCCGCTTCGGTTCTGCCGCGTGACGAAGCAGGGGCTCCATCATTGCTCCAGTCGGCCGACGGCCCCTGCAGGGCACAATGGCTGGGACATGCTCCAGCCACGCCCCCCAAACATGGCTTCGCTGTCGAACGCTGGAAAAGGGCGCCGGAGACGCGGTGTGGCAGATCCACAACGCGTACACGAGTAAAGCCGAGATTTGCGTAGTACTGGTGCAGCCCGAGATTGTCCTTCTGCGCATCCAGACGCAGCCACGCCTTGCCGAACGCCGCAGCCCGACACGCGGCCCAGTCCATAAGCACCCTCCCCAACCCTTCCCCAGCCGCCGCGCGGTCCACGGCCATGCGATGCACATACAGCGCTACACCGGGCTGATCGCCCGCTGTCCAGAAATCGGGATCGGCGAAAGAGTCCACCTGCAACGTCGCAACGGGCGTTTGCCCTTTGAAGGCCAGGAAGCACGTGCCGCACCTCATTGCCGCTTCGATGCAGTCACGGAGACCGGGGTACTCCTTCCACTGATCGATCCCACGGTTGACCAGCCAAGCTGACGCGTCGCGCAAGAGCCGCTCAACAATGTCTCGCGTATCCGGTTGAACGGGGCTGATGGAAAGCACAATTCTCGCTTCTCCGAACATCGAGCAGCTCTCTGACGAACCACCACACCTCTACGACACACTGCTCAAGGTGCCGAACCAGCTCTGCAATCTAGTCACACAGATCAGCACGTTGGTGTTACCGCTGGCAGTACAGCGTGTCGACGGCCCCCACCACTCGGACAGGCTCGGTCGTGATAGCGGTGATCTGGCGAGCAGGCGGCGCCACTCCACACCCGGGCGCCAAAGTCGCCGGACTCGTCGGGGGAGCGGGCGGCCACCGGTACCAGTACGGCGGCGGTCCCCGTCCGAGCCGGGGAACGTCTTCGCGTACAGGGTCATCAACTTGCCCGCCGCCGACCACGTACCGGCAACGCGACGCGCAGCCGGACCGGAAGGGGAACGGACATGTCCAGATCGACCATGCACATCGATCATGTCGAGTACGCAGCCCGCTCCGTAGGCCGTCGTCGTCGCCAAACAGGGCACATGGTGCTGGAGGGGACATGCACCAGGATGCCCATGCCGCTGCGGCGCTCTCCGTGACGGGCACCGCGCTCGCCATCGGCGAGTTCCAGGCAACCGGGGCGGGATTCCGCGATCTGTTGAAGAGAGCCGGGAGGTGTTGAGCCGTGAGGCGGCCCGAGAGGTCTTCCACCTGGTCATACAGTTACGGTCAGGACCCCGCTCATAGGGGCTGCCGTGACAGATGTTGACCCCCGTCGGCCTGCGGGGCCGATGATGCGGCGCTGGCCGACCGCGGCTTGGGAGTAGATGCTGGGAGCTGTAGGGCCAAGCCCGGCTCGTCCTGCCGCTCGCGCTCCGGCGCGGTCGCCGGCACCTCGGACGCCTCGCAGCTGCGGAGGAACTCGATCATGTCATCGCCGCGGCGGAAGATGTGGCTGCCGGTGTGCGGTGACGGCCAGTGCGCCGGGCCAAGAGCCAGTACGTTCAGCTCAGCAGCTCAGACTGGGCCTTCCGATGTTTCGGCGGCGGTGATGTGGACCTCGGTCGCGCCGAGGACGCGTCCGTTGGCCTGGACCTCGATGCGGTGCGGGCCGGGGTGGATCGTGCGGACCGAGAGGCTCTCGAACCGGTGCCGGCGTGAGAAGTGGACCGCCTGGCCCGCGGGGAGGTCCTGGACGGTCAGCTTGAACACCTTGCCCGCCTTGGGACCGCGAACCCCCTGGTAGTGGACCAGGTAATCGACCGCCGCTCTCGTCGCCTCGGTGGCGTGCAGCGTGAAGGTGACAGTAGTCGCCTCCCCGACGGAGATGGTGGAGGGCGAGCAGGCGAGGTCCGTGATCTCGATCGGAGCATGGTGGTCGAACCCGAGAACCGCGAGAGCCTCCGGGTGTCCTCGCTTGACGAGTGTCCGCAGGCCGTGACGTACGACGAAATCGCCCTGCGTGCTGCCGCGGGACCATCGCCGTGCGGCGTCGAGGACGAGGTCGGGGTGGTCCTTGCTGATGTCGTTGAGGTGGTTCGCCACGGACCGGCGCACGTAAAGGGACTCGTCGTTGACGAGAGGCTCCAGGAGCGCCAGCGCGGGAGCGGGGTCGGCGACGAACCGCGAGAGCTGTGACGCCCAGGGCAGCCGCGGGCGCGTGCCCTCCGAGACGAGCCGCCGAACGTGTTCGTCCGGGTCGGTGGTCCACGCCCTGAGCTGGCCCATCGTGACCTCGTAGTGGGCTTCGACGAACGGGCGGATGGCGAACTCGGCGGTGTAGCGGGAAGTGAGCGCGGCCAGCAGCGGCAGCGCGACGTCGGGCCGGTCCCGCAGCGCTGAGGCGACGTAGGCGTTGACGGGCATGGAAGCCCACCCTGTGAGGCCCCCGCTGTCGAGGGCACCACGGATCACCCGGCCGGCTTCCTCGGGGGGCGTCGGCATCGTCTCCGCGAGGGCACGGGCGATCCAGTCGATACGGGCCTTCAGCTCCAGGTCACCGATACCGGTGCATGCGAGCTGCTCGAACGCCGTCCGGTCGAACGAGGCCGAGGCACCCGCGAGGTCACCCGCGAGACGCCCAATGAGCTCCGGCGACAGTTCATCCTTGAAATCGGCCATCTCAACGCCCGCCCACAGTCACGTCGAGGCCACCGGCCGCTCGCCCCGTACGGCTCTCGGCCGGCGGGAGGAGGGGCTCGATGCGCTCCGTCTGTTCGTTCGGGAGCAGGGTGAATCTCGACCTGGGCATCATGATTTCGAGTCTGCCACGGACCACTGACACACGGCCGGTGCCTCAGGCACTCTGAGCTGCGGCGATACCCCGCTTCGCGTAGCCTGCGGGGTATTCGAAGGAACAGACCCTCACAGCGGCGGCTCGGCCTTCTGCCAGCCAGACCGACAGGGGCGGGTCCACTTTCTGGTGTGCGTCGAGGACCGAGGCGTCGTAAGGTGGTCGGGTTCCTGTGCCGAGTGTCGGTGGCAGTGATCGGATTTTTGTTCCTTCTGCGTCGATCTTGAGGTGACGTCCTATTAACCAGGCCATGTAGTCGTCCGCGTTCCCCGCGTGCTGTGTTGTCGCACGTGTCCGGGGGCGGACGTCGCGCTGGCCTGAGTTGCGTCACCCCCCCCGTAGTTTTTCTGTCTTCCCCGGGTGCAGCTCTGCTGTCTGTCCCGGGTTTCGTGTTTTCCGGCCCCGGTGCGGCTGTCGGCAGGGCTCCCCGATTCCTTAGGATCAGGAGTTTCCCGTCGTGTCTTCCTCCGCGCTCGATAACGAGCCGCTGCGCACCGCCCAGTCCCCAGACCACCCAGCACCTCACCACCCGAAAATGGCCTTGGCGGCCCGGATCGCCCTCTTGGTGCTGCTGACCGCCGAGCTGATGGACATCCTCGACCAGTCGGTCGTGCTGACCGCTCTGCCCGCGATCCAGGAATCGACCGGCGCAGGACCGGCCGCATTGCAGTGGCTGACCACCGGCTATTCCCTGCCCGTCGCCATCGGGCTGATCACCGGCGGGCGCCTCGGCGACCTCTGCGGCCGGCGCAGGCTCCTCCTCATTGGCACCGTCGTGTTCACCACGGCCTCGCTGCTGTGCGGCATCGCCGCCGGGCCGGGCGTGCTGATCGGCGCCCGCGCGCTTCAGGGCGTGGGAGTCGCGCTGATGATCCCGCAGGTCCTGGCCACCCTCCATGTCACCTTCGAGGGGCAGAACCGCAGCAAGGCGTTCGGCCTCTACGGGGCGGTCCTCTCGATCGCCAACGTCCTGGGACCGGTGATGGGCGGCCTGCTCACTGAAGCGGATCTGTTCGGGCTGTCCTGGCGGCCGATCTTCCTGGTCAACGTGCCCGTCGGCCTCGCCGTCATCCTCCTGGGACGCAAGTTCATCCCCGAGTCGACCGAGAAGAAGGCCGACCGGCCCGACCTGACCGGCATGGCGCTGTCCGCACTGGCCATCGTCCTGATCGTCTTCCCGCTCACCGAGGGGCACCTCCACCACTGGCCGATGTGGGTCTTCGCCCTGCTCGCCGCCGGCCTCCTCACGCTCGGCGTCTTCCTGCGCCACCAGCAGCGCAAGCAGAACAACGCCCCGCTCGTGCCCCTGTCCCTCTTTCATGGTCGGCAGTTCCCCGGCGGCACGGCCGCGCAGTTGATGCACGGCCTGTTGTGCGGGCTGTTCTTCATGACCTGGACCCTCTACCTCCAGCACGGACTGGGCATGAGCCCCTTCCACGCCGCCCTGGCCTTCGTACTGCTGTCCATAGGTGAACTGGCCGGGGCGACGATCGCGGCGAAGAGCAACGGACGTTTCGCCCGTCGGCTTCCCCAGACCGGCATCCTCATCACGATCGCGGCGATGGCCGGCTACGGCCTCCAGATCGCAGCAGGCCAGGCGGACCTGACCCTGCTGGGGATGACCGCTCCGGTGGTGCTGATCGGCTTCGGCCTCGGCATGGTCAGCGGCCCGCTCGCCGACATGTCCCTCGCCAGGGTCCCGCACGACAACGCCGGGGCCGCCTCGGGCCTGTTCAACACCGCCATGCACCTGGGCATCGCACTGGGCACCGCGCTGACCGCCCTGGTGTTCTTCGCCACCACCGACGGCTCACCCGACGCAGGGCTCAACCGCGACGCGTTCCTCACCGTGCTGTGGTGGGTCGGCAGCCTGCTCGCCCTGATGTGGGCTCTGATGTTCTGCCTGCCCCGGCAGGCCGACAACGAGGCCGAGTGAGTCACCCCCCAGTCCACCCGCACCATGCGGTCCACGATCGGCACAAGGAGCAGAGGGCCGGAGCCCTTCAGTGGTCGTACTCGGCCAAGACGGAAGACGACGGCGCGCTCGTATTCGCGCAGCATGCGCGGTAAGTCCACTGCCGCCAGCAGGGCGAAGCAGCAGAGCAGGGGTACGAGCCAGACTATGGGGTCCTCCTGGTGTCCGAGCTCCACGTGGTCGCGTACGCGTCGGACTGCGGGCAGGGGGCAGACTTGCCTCGGACGGGGGGAAGTTGGCAGGTGAGGCGCGGAAGTGCCCCGGCAGCCACCAACCGGCGACACCGACGGTGACGGCAAGGGCGCCGGTGAGGGCGAGTTCGGTCGGGCGACGGTGCAGGACGCCGGTGAGAAGCACGAGCGTGCCCGCGAGCACGACGAGGACGAGGCAAATGCCCCGATGGAAGTGCCCGGCTTCCGAGGCCGAACCGGTTCAACCGGCCTTGCGGCTGAGGGCCACGCCCCGGGCCATCCGTCTCACGCCGGTCACCTCTGACTCAGCGGCACACGATCATCATCACGGCCGCCGCCACTGTTCCTGCTGCGACTCCCGTCATCGTGGTCCGCAGGACACCGAACCTGGCCGCTTCCGCGGCTGTCGACTGCGACGCCCCACACCGGGGACACCCCTCGGGATCGTGCTCAGAAGCATCGAGCAAGTACGCGCCGGACAACTCGGCATGAAAGACATCCCGGCCAGCCACCTCAAACCGTTCCATACCAAGAGCAACGACGCCTCGGCACGATAGCAACGTCCGGCGGAATGATCGAAGCCCGGCTGTGAACCCGAGTTGGGGAGACGCTTCGCGATGAGTGTGGGAGTCGCGTTCTGACCGAGTTTGCGATGTCGGCTTATTTTGACGTCAGTTAGGGGCTTGCGGTGGGATTGTGAGGTGTGCTTGTGCCGCTGGATCACTCCCTCCAGGCAGTCGGGGGCGTGGTTCGGCCCGGCCTCCAAGTTGCCCTGAGGGTCGGCCGGGCTGTCGGCGACTTCCGCGGGAGAGGAAGGCGAACCCGGCGCTCTGCATCCGAGCGCCGGGGGCATCACTCCGGCGGGCTCACCCCAGTCGCCTGACCGGGCACCATGTCATGTCGGCATCGGGATCAGGTGCCTCAGAGGCTTCCCTCACGGGGCCTTGGGCTGGAGGGCCAAGGTGCCGTTCAGGGAATCGGCAGCACTGTTCCATTCGGCCTGCATGGCCTCGTCTTTGTTGGCCTCGGCCCCCGCAGCCATTTTTGCGGCGGCGGCACTCAACTCTTCGAGAGGCCCCGGTTCAGCAGAAGCGGGGACAGCGGCAAGGAGAAGAGCGCCGGTAGCCAGACCAGCGGCGGCAAGCATGTTCGTGATCATGGATTGCCTAACGACCGCAGCCCCAGCAGATACGCAACCGATCAACCGACTCATCGAGCAGACTGAAGGCTCCCATGTGTAGTCGTGGCGACGCTCAGATCGACGTCACCGCCGCAACGACCGTTCCAACGGCGCACCCCGTCATCACAGCCTGCACCGGACGATGCCTGCGAGGTTCAGGCATAGGGACTAACCGCGCGGGGTCCGTTCGTTCAGTGGATTTTGTTGACTTCAGGTGCCGTCACTTCAGTTCGATCTCGATGAAGGTCAGCGGGGCAGCCGGTGTTGACGACTTCGTGTTCGCCGCCGGCCGGGCGCGCGTAGGACTGGCCGGCCCGCAGTTGCGAGGTGGTGACGGTGCCGTCGGGAGTGATCACGTCGGTTTGCCCGTCGGTGACGGGTACGACGACGTAGTCGTGCTCATGCACGTGACGGCCGGTGCTCTCCTGGGGCTCGAAGTCCCAGCGGGTGACCCGGACCCGCTCGTCTTCGTTCTGCAAAGCGGCGCGGGCGGTGGTCGTCATGGTCGATCTTCTCCTCATCGTCGGTTTCCGCACCTGTACGCAGGGCGGGTGCGGCTGCATCCCGGGTGGCAGGCTAGCCGCCGCGTGCTGCGGCGACGGCGGTGGTCCATTTCGCCGGGCGAGCAGGTCGGTGGGACCAGGGCGGCATCGGCCGAGGCTCACCTCTGAGGGCCGGGTTTCGTATGTGCGCACAAATCCTGCCGCCGTTGCTCGGGCCGCAGGACGAGCGTGAGTGCCGGTGTGATCCGGATACTGGCGGCGGAGGATGGAGACCCGTTCGTGGCCACCCGGGATCTTGTCGGTAGATTCCTCTGGCGCGAAGTGCGCACGGCGGCCGGCAGAAGCGCGGCAGGAGACGGTATGCGTCGTGCGTCGCTGTGGACGGATTCCGTGTGTGTCTTCGCCGCGCTTGCCACCGGGCCTGATTGTTCGCGGAGGCCGGCGAGTACATGTTCCACAACGAAATGCGAATCATCATGAAGCTGCGGACTCTGACCGCCTACTCCCTGACAACGGCTATCGGTATAGCGCTCCTGACAGGTTGCTCGCCCGACGATCCCGCCAGCTCGAAGGGGTCGGCGAACATGCGGGACAAGAAGTCCTCCAGCGCTACGTACGAAGTGCGCGGCGCCGCTTCACAGCTCAGCGTGGACACCACGGCCGGTGACGTTCGCATCGTGGCGTCGGACCGGTCCAGCCTGAAGGGACCGAGAAGATCACGTACTCGGCTGACAAGCCGAAAACATCCCACACGTCGCGCGGCGGCGAGGTCACACTCAAGGATCACGACTGCCGGTCGGGGAGCTGTTCGGTGAGCTACCGCATCGAGGTCCCCGAGCGCTTGGCCTCTAGGATTTCAAGCGGGGGCGGCGATATCACTGGGTCGGCGCTGGCGGGGAGCACGGCCGCCAAGACGAACGGCGGGGATGTGGATCTTGCGTTCGCCAAGGCGCCGACGGATGTCGATGCCTTCAGCGCCGGCGGCGATGTGGACGTGGATCTGCCAGCCGGGCGGTATGCGGTGCAGGCTCAGGCCAATGGTGGGGATCGCAAGGTCGGCGTGAAGACTGACAAGAGTTCGGTGCACAAGGTCACAGCGCGCAGTAACGGCGGCGACGCGACAGTCGCGCAGCGCTGACGCTCCGCAAAGCGCCGCCGCCCCGGCAGAGACCCGGCATGCCCGGGACGTGCTGGGGCGGTGGTGCAGGCGTGGGGTCGGCCTGCTCGCCTTCCCAGTCGGTCGTGGCGACACAGCTGGTCGGCTGCGGCGGTTAGATGACCGTCGAACAAGAGACGCGCGCTGGCTTCGACGACGAGGTGGTCAGCGAGGCGTGTCACCAGGTCGCCGGGCCTGCGTCATCTGCTCAGGCGTAGTTGAAGCCAACAGGAGAGTCGGTCGTCCGGGTGGTTCAGGTCGAGGCCGAACAGCTCCCGCACGCGCTTGAGCCGGTACTTGAGGGTGTTGGGGTGGCAGCCGAGGAGGTCCGCGGCCTGGCCGATGTTGCCGACGGCGTCCAGCCAGGCCAGCACAGATGCCCCGTAGGAGGTGCGCTGCTCGCGGTCGTGTTCGAGCATCGCTGCGATCGAGGGATGCCGCAGACGGGGTTCGCGGGCCAGTGTGTCGCCGATGTGGGCGAGGAGGACGCGGGCGTGGGCGTCTTCAAGGCTGGCGACGGGCGGAGCGGTCGGATCGGTTGTCGTGACCCGGAGGATGTCGTCCACTTCCGTCCGGAGCTGGGGAAGTTCCCCGGGGTCGACGTCACATCGGCTGATCGCGCTCCGCAGGGGGACGTCGCGGGACCGGGCCAGGGCGGTCACAGCCTGCTCGGCGAGGCGCCGGACGGCAGGTGCGGACAGTTCGGGCAGCAGCACGTACACCGTCCGCCCCAGGGTGGTGACCGCTGCCTCGGTGTGCACTGCGGCGAAGTGCCCCGCGGCCGACACACCGAGCCGGACCACGGGAGGTGACTCACGGCCCGCGACGCGCAGCGGGGCGAGACCGAGGAGGCTGAACTGGGGTTGGTCGGACAGGCCGAGCCGGAACCGTGTCTCGGCTGCGGACCCGTTTCCGTTCAGTGCACCGTGCAGTGCCTCCTGCCGGGCATGCAGGTCGAGTTCCGCGGCGCTGCGGCGGCGCAGCATGTGGAGGGCGGCGAGCCGCGCCCCGTCCAGCAGCGCCCGCTCGCTCGCCGAGGTGAGCCCTTCGGATCCTTCGATGGCCCAGATGGTGCCGAGTGGAAGATCGCCGGCCCGGATCGCAACCGCGGCCCTGGGCAGTTCGTCCGGGGCAAGCGGCGGGAGCCGGCGCACTCCCGTCGTGTTCAGCACCGCACGGTACTGGCTCAGTTGTCTGGGCTCGTCGGGGACTTGGCGGTTGAGGATGCCTTGGCGCCGCAGGTCGTCGATCAGCTGGTCGGGCAGCGTGGAGTAGGCGAGCACCCGGCGGTCCAGGTCCTCGATGGCCACCGACCCGCCGACCACGGCGGCGATGGCGGTGGACAGGGCAAACAGCTCCTCGCTGGTCCCCTCTCCGGTTGACGATTCTGTGCACTCCATGGCGCGAGCTTAGGCGAATTCGCCAATGACTGGGGCTCCTGCTCGCCTCAGCATGGTGCGCACCGCTGGACAGCGGAGAACGAGCCAGTCAGTCCGAAAGGCACCCCGTGAACGATCTGCTCAGCCTCTTCCCGCCCGGAACCCGGATCGCCCCGGGCGGCCAGTTGGTGATCGGCGGCTGCCCGGTCGACGAGCTGGCCGAGCAGTACGGGACACCGGCACTGCTGGTGGACGAGAACGCACTGCGCCAGCGTGCTCGCCGCTACACGGATGGTCTGGCGGCACGCTGGCCGAACTCGCGAGTCACCTTCGCCTCCAAGGCGTTCCCGTGCACCGCCGTGTACCGGCTCCTGACGGAGGAGGGCTTGGGGATGGACGTGGCGAGCGGAGGTGAACTCACCCTCGCCCTGGCGGCCGGGGCCGATCCGGCCGGCTTGGTAGTGCATGGCAACGCCAAGACGGACGAGGAGTTGCGTCTGGCCGTCGACGCCGGAGCCGGGCTGATCGTCATCGACAACTTCGACGACATCGACCGGCTGGAGCGCATCGTGCCCGCCGGCGGTACCCAAGGAGTGCTGGTCCGCGTCACCCCCGGCATCCGGCCCGACACTCACGAGGCGGTCTCCACCGGTGGGGCAGGATCCAAGTTCGGGCTGCTGGTGCCCCAAGCCCGGCAGGCCATCGCCCGGCTGCGGGGCAGCGACCGGCTGCGTCTGGACGGCGTCCATGTGCACATCGGCTCGCAGATCCTGGACACCAAGCCCTTCACGCAGGCCGTGGAGGCCATCGCCGAACTCGGCGAGTTCGCCGTCTACGACCTCGGCGGGGGGCTCGGTGCCCGCTACACCTACGCCGACCGGCCGCCGAGCGTCGAGGACTACCTGGACGCCCTGGTGGACACCGCCCGGGAGCTACTGCCCGCCAAGGCGCGGATTCTGATCGAGCCGGGCCGGTCGATGGTCGCCGAGGCCGGTGTCTCTCTCTACCGGGCCGTCACCGTCAAGCCCGGTGAGCCGACCTTCGTCGCCGTCGACGGCGGCATGGGCGACAACCTGGAGGTCTCGCTGTACGGGCAGCGTTTCGAGGCCACCGTCGCCACCCGCGTCGGCGGCGGCCAGCCGTGCGCGCTGGTCGGACGCCACTGCGAGTCGGGAGACATCCTCAGTGCCGGAGTCCCCCTCCAGGACCCACGGCCCGGAGATCTGATCGCCGTGCCCGCCACCGGCGCTTACACCTACTCGCTCAGCAACAACTACAACGGCGCCCGGCGCCCGCCCGTCGTGTTCTGCCGGGATGGCCGCTCCCGGGCGGTGGTGCGCCGTGAGACCTACGACGACCTGATGCGCCGCGACCTGCCCTGACCTTGCCTTGGCGACCCTGTACCTGAGAGGCACTTCTCTATGCCCGCTGACCTGACCTTTCGTCGACAGCTCCTCAGGCGTAAGCCCCTGGCGTCCTTCGAGGACGACGCCGAGCACGGCGGGCTGCGACGCACGATCGGCCTGTTCCAGCTCACCATGATCGGTGTCGGTGCGACGATCGGCACCGGTATCTTCTTCGTGCTGAACTCCGCTGTTCCCGAAGCCGGGCCGGCCGTCATCGTCTCCTTCGTCATCGGCGCGATCACTGCCGCGCTGACGGCCTTCTGTTATGCCGAACTCGCCTCCGCCGTCCCCGTGTCCGGCTCGTCCTACTCCTACGCCTACGCCACTCTCGGCGAGTTCGCGGCCTACGCGGTCGGCTGCTGTCTGCTGCTGGAGTACGCGGTCTCCGTTTCGGCGATCGCGGTCAGCTGGGGCCAGTACCTCAACGACCTCACCCAGCGGCTGTTCGACTTCCAGATACCCGCCGCGATCGCCGCCCCGCCCGGCGCCGGTGGGTACTTCAACCTGCCCGGCGCCGTCCTGGTGCTGCTCTGCTGCCTCCTGCTGGTCCGCGGCGCGAAGGAATCAGCCGTCGTCAACACCGTGATGGTGCTGGTGAAACTCGCCGTGCTGGTGCTGTTCGTGGCACTCGCAGTGACCGGCTTCCACTCCTCGAACCTGCACCCCTTCGCCCCGATGGGCATGGCAGGCATCGGCGCGGCAGCGTCCACCGTCTTCTTCTCCTTCATCGGCCTCGACGCCGTCTCCACCGCGGGCGAGGAGGTCAAGAACCCGCGCCGCACCCTGCCGCTGGCGATCATCTGCTCGCTGGTGGTGGTCACTACGGTGTACGTGCTCGTCGCGCTGGTCGGCGTCGGCGCGCAGCCCTGGACGGCGTTCAGCGGTCAGGAGGCGGGGCTTTCGGCGATCCTGGTCAAGGTCACAGGGGCCAGCTGGCCGGGGGCCCTGCTGTCGGCGGGCGCGGTTCTCTCGATCGTCAGTGTGGTGCTGGTCGTGCTGTACGGACAGACCCGCATCCTGTACACGATGAGCCGGGACGGCATGCTGCCCGCCTTGTTCCACCGCGTGCACCCGCGCTCAGGTACACCGGTGGCCGGCACCGTCGCCGTCGGCACCCTGGTTGCCGTCTTGGCAGCGGCCATCCCGCTGGACGAGCTCGCCGATCTCACCAGCATGGGCACCCTGGTGGCCTTCGTGGTGGTGTCGGTCGGGGTGATGATTCTCCGCCGCACCGCACCCGATCTGCCGCGCGGCTTCAAGGTGCCCGGCTACCCCGTCGTCCCGGTGCTCTCCGTCGTCTTCTGCTGCTACCTGCTCTACAAACTCCCCACCCACACCTACCTGTTGTTCGCCATCTGGATGGCCCTGGCGACGGCCGTATACCTCCTCTACAGCCGTCACCACTCTCGCCTCCAGCCCGCCGGCGACGCCCCCGATCCTGCGCTGCACCCCTGAACGTTCCATCCGCAAGATGAGCCACCCATCCAGCAACAGCCCGGCACAAGCAGGGCGACGCAGAACTCGTACACCCGAGAGTGGAATTGAGGACTGAACATGCTTTGGAGAAATTGGCGCGCCTCGTCAGTCGCAGTAGTCACCGTCGCGGCACTCACCCTCGTCGGCACCGCCGACGGGCAACCGGTGTCGGCTACACGGCCGTCGTCGCACCAGGATGATCAGAGCACGAAGACCCGGCACCTGAGAAAGGCACTCGACGCGGAGCTCACCAAGGCAATCGCCGGCGCGCCCGACCAGGGCGTACAAGCGGTTCTACTCAAGCGCGGCCACCTCGTCTGGTCGTCCAACCGGGGCATGGCCATCAACAACATTCACCCCGCGATGCGGGTGGACGACGACACGCTGTTCAACTACGGCAGCTTCGGAAAGATGCTCCTGGGAGTGTTCGCCCTCCACCAAGTCGAGAAGGGCGAACTGGATCTCGACGCGCCGATCTCGAAGTACGTCGGGGACGACATCGCCGGGTCGCACCAGATCACCCTCCGCATGCTGTTGTCCCATACCACCGGCTACAACAACCTCTACGCAGATCCCAAGATCATCCCGTTGTTCCCGCCCGGCACGGAAGGCGCTCCCAGCGGCACGGGCCCCAACAAGTACCAGCCGAACAAACCGTTCACCTTCTCGGAGTTGAACGTCGGAATCCACAGTCCCAAGAAGCCAGGGGCGCGCTTCCAATACGAGAACACCAACTTCATCATTCTCCTGCAGGTGCTGGTGAAGAAGCTCGGCGGACAGGCAGCGGTCCAGCACGAAATCGCTCGCTTCTTTGCCCGCGCAGGCTCTGTAGCGCCGGAGAACGGTAAACAGATCACGCAGGACCGGTACGCGCGCAACACGCTTTCCCACTTCGCCCACGGCTACCATCCGCTGCAGGACGGCCTCGGCGTGCAGGACTACAACACGGCCTATGGCGCCACCGGCGTGCCAACCGATGCGTTCGGATTCCCGTTCGGCGACGGCTCGTTCGCCGGTACCGCTCTCGGTGCCGCTCAAGTTCTGGACGCTCTCTTTACGCGTGACCAGCTGCTCAAGAAGTCCACGGTGCAAGAGATGGTGAAGCCCACCCCACAGGCACGAGCAGCCGACGCCACGTATGGCCTCGCCACCCGGAACACGGTCGTCGACGGTGTGACGTGGCAGGGGCACACCGGTACGTTCGGCGGATTCACCTCAACCGCCTTCACCGACATTCAGCGCGGGGTCACGCTGGTGGTCCTCACGAACCGCGACCGCCCGTCCCCCACCGTCTCGGACAACATCTGGACCCCGCTGGCCAAGGCATACGCCGCGGCCGCGAAGTGAAGGAAACCCAACATGTCGCTGACAGACCGCGACTCCCCAGTCGGCGCAGCCGGAGGTGCCCGGGCGGTTGCTGGTGGTGGAGGTGACTTCTTGGTACCCGTCGTTGGTGAGGAGGGCGAAGTTGCTGCTGGCGGGGTGAACGGGCCGGACAGCCGCCAATCAGGCGGGTCGGCCAGGTGACGCTGAGCGGCGCCCAGTTCACGTTCCAGTCCAGGGTCGTCGACCATCTACCTCGGCCGGCGTCGAACCTGCTACGTCGTCGCTGAAGCTCTGCGACGAGGCCCGTGGAGTCACAAGGAGGTGCCTGCCCGCCGCTGCGGTGGGTGGTCCGGCAGGGGTGAAAGCGGCAGGCAGGCGGCGCGGGACGGCCGACGCGTTGTAGGCGGAGGCTTCGTCTGCGCGGGTGCGGTGATACCGAAACCGTCACGGTAGTGAGGGCGGTACCGCGGGTGCTGGGTCAATGCCGCGAAGCGGTGGGGTGGTTCCACCATCGGGGATCGGAACCCGTGTTTGTTGGTGTCGCGCTCAGAATGGGTCGAGTGCGATTCGTCTGGGGGTACGAGTGCCGGAAGGCCGACGCGCCGCGAGATGGCGAGGCTCCCCGGGCGCCTGTCCGCTCGGGGAGCTCTACGCGTCTACGTCTCGTCGAGGGGCGTCAGAGTGTGATCCATTCGCTGGAGGTGGTGACCTCGTCGAGGACCTCGGGGAGCGGTTCGGTGCCGAGGCCGGGTCCGGTGGGGACGTCGAGGTGGCCGTCGGTGAGGACGAACGGTTCGGTGATGTCGGTGGCGAAGTAGCGGTGGGAGCCGGAGGTGTCGCCGGGGAGGGTGAAGCCGGGCAGAGCCGCGAGGGCGACGTTGGCGGCGCGGCCGATGCCGGTCTCGAGCATGCCGCCGCACCACACGGGAATGCCGTGGGCGCGGGCGAGGTCGTGGATGCGGCGAGCTTCGAGGTAGCCGCCGACCCGGGCCGGCTTGACGTTGATGATGGAGCAGGCGCCCAGGGAGATGGCCGCCGCGGCGTCGGAGGCGGACTCGATGGACTCGTCCAGGCAGATCGGCGTACGCAGGAGTTTCGCGAGCTGCGCGTGCTGGACCATGTCGTTGTTGGCCAGGGGCTGTTCGATCAGCAGCAGATCGAAGTCGTCGAGTATGGCGAGGTGTTGGGCGTCGACGAGGGTGTAGGCGGCGTTGGCGTCGACCTGGAGGAGCAGGTCGTCACCGAAGCGTTCGCGGACGGCGCGGACCGGCTCGACGTCCCAGCCGGGCTCGATCTTGAGCTTGATCCGGACGTAGCCCTCGGCGATGTAGCCCTCGACGGCTTCGAGGAGTTCGGGGATGGAGTTCATGATGCCGACCGATACGCCGCAGGGGACGCGGTCGCGGGCGGCGCCGAGGTAGGAGCCGAAGGACTCGCCGGAGATGCGGAGTTGGGCGTCGAGGACCGCGCTCTCCAGCGCGGACTTGGCCATGTGGTGGCCGGTGAAGGGTTCCAGGATCCGTCCCACGGCCGCGGCGTCGACGCTGCCCTTGGGCAGGGCGGGGATGAGGAACTTACGCAGGACGTCCTGGGCTCCGTCGACGTACTCGGAGCAGTAGCGGGGCTCGGACATGGCCGCGCACTCGGCCCAGCCCTCGGTTCCGTCGGCGGTGACGACGCGGACCAGCAGCACGTCGCGGCTGGTCTCCACACCGAAGGAGGTGCGGAACGGCGGATCCGACATCACCCAATCAAGTTCAGTAGCCCCGGACCTCGCCATGCACAGACTTGGCAAGGGACAAGGCGGTGGGGGATGGGGACAGCCCCCGTATCAACCCGGGCGTCAGCAGGATGGGCGACTGGTGCGCCGGCCCGGCACGCTGGGGCAGGCACGGCACAGGCAACAGAAGCAGGGAGCAGTCGGTGAAGTTACGTGCGGGGGCCGCAGCACTGTTGGTGGGGATGTGCGCGGTGGCGATATCAGGGACCTCCGCGGTGGGAGAGCGGGCGTCGGCCTCGCCGCCTGCCGGACTCAGGGAGGCCATCAAGCAGACGGTCGCGGACGGATTCCCGGGTGTCGTGGCGTACGCCAGGCACGGAGAGCGGGAGTCGCGGGTGGCGGCCGGGCTCGCGGACACGGCGAGCGGCGAGCGTGCCCGGCCGGACCAGCGGTTCCGGATCGCCAGTAACACCAAGTCATTTGTGTCGACGGTGCTTTTGCAGTTGGAGGGCGAAGGACGGCTCTCGCTCGACGACAGCGTGGAGAAATGGCTGCCCGGCGTGGTCCGGGGCAACGGCAACGTCGGCAGGGCCATCACCGTCCGGCAACTGCTCAACCACACCTCGGGCATCTATGACCCCACCACCGAGGCGGAGTTCTTCGCCCCCTACCTGGAGCGCCACGAATGGGGCCACGTTTACACTCCTCGGGAGGTGATCGCACGCGCTGTCCGGCACAAGCCGCTCTTCGCGCCCGGCGGCGGCTGGTCGTACTCCAATACCAACTACCTGCTCGCAGGTCTGGTGATCGAGGCAGTCACACGTCACAGCGCGCCCTCCGAGATTCATCGGCGGATTCTCGCGCCGCTCGGCCTGAAGGACACCTCCTTCCCGGTGACCGACCCGGCCATTCACGGCCCTCATCTGCACGGTTATGACCTCGCGGGACGCGATGTGACCCGGTTCAGCCCGTCGTACGACTGGACCGCCGGCGCCATGATCTCTACGGTCGATGACCTGGCCCATTTCCACCGGGCCCTGTTCACCGGCAAGCTGCTGCGACCCGCTCAGCAGCGCGAGCTCAAGACCACGGTGCGGTTCCCGGACGCGCCGGCGTACGGACTCGGCGTACAGCGCATGGACGTGCCATGCGGCTCGAAGCCGGACACCAAGCCGATCAGGGCTTGGTCGACCGACGGCGGCGGACCCGGCTTCACCAGCGTGTCCCTCACGACCGCCGACAGTGAGCGCCAGCTGGTCCTCGCCGTCAATGTCTATGACCTCGGCGCGGACCTGAGGGGCGAGCCGCCCGTCCCGCGAAGCAAGGGACTGATGAAGACGCAGATGGCGGCCCTGTGCGACTGAGGCGGCGTCATGTCATCGCGGGTGACGTCGCACCGTGCGCGGGGCAAGACCCGCCAGGAAGCGGGACGCGGCGACCGCCCACTCAGTCATCCTCGGCAGTGGGGCCGAACACGGCGCTGACCAGGGCCCGGGTGCCGTCTCGATCAACGTCATCAACTCCAGCGTCGGATAGCCATGGTGCGAAGTCCTGCCCAGCCAGGCCTGGTTCCGTTCGGAATCGGGGACTCTCAGCGAACTGCAGCCGTCGAACGACACCGTCCCGTGCGGACTGAAGCGAACGCCTGGAGTCGTCGGTCGGGCCAGCAGCCCGGCCAGCACCTCGAACAACGCCCGCACCGGCGCACTGCCGATCCGTCGGCGCAGGCCACGTAACGCTTTCGCAGACGGACAGACCCGGAGCCGCATTTCGTCCCTACCCTCCACGTGGGTGGTCGAGCCCCTCGTATGGTTCAGCCCCCACGGGGGGCCGGGTGAGGCTTCATTTCGTCTGCCATCAGTGGCTCGAACCGATGGGCCGCCCGGCACCCCGAGCGCGGTGCCAGGTCGACGCCGGACGAGGCCCACCGGCGCAGCCGGCCAGCGGGCGGCCACGACGCGCGGCGAGGGGCGAGCTCAGCCACGTGGAGGCCGTCGTCCTCCACGCCTTTGGCGGTAGCGCTCAGTACGAACGGCTCCCGCCGGGTTCCGTGGTCGGAGGCTGGGCGTACGCTCCGCACCTTGGGACGAGCGCCGCCGACGCGCGAGGACCGCAGCGCCTGCGGCAACAAAGACTGGGACGGCCGCTGCGAGCCCAGCGGCGCTCGTCACTACGCCGACCAGCCATTGCCACGCACTGGTGATGCGCGACGACGTGCTCGGATCAGGTTCCGGCACGATGACGCTCACGATCTTGGGTTTTGTCTCAGCCAGCACGCTGTCGCTGTCGCGATAGTAAGAGGTCGCGGTGAGAGCGATTCTGACCTTTCCTGGATGCTTCACGCTCACGTCCCACGACCAGTGCGCACGGTCAGATCTCCTGATCACGGGCTTGCGCTCTGCACCGTGTGGTTCGCACCGGACACCTGGGCCGGAACAGTGCAGCTTCACCCCCAACTGCGCCCCCGCCTTGACCGGCAGGTATCTGTCGTACTGGTCTATGGGGGTGCCTGTCTTCCAAGTGCCGCGGACCTCGGCCGTGAACAGGGCCGGTTCCTCGCCAGGAGCAAGGGGGAGGAGGGACTTCGCGTTTGTATGGGTGAGCTGCCCCGTGAAGAGCTGGTTCTGAGCTTCCACGATGGAGGCTTGGTAGTTCTTCTGCCCTGGGGCCGTTGGCTCCTCACTCATCGGGGCGAAAAGGAGCAGGGTGGCCATCACAAGGACAGCACCTGCTGTCAGTACGCCCCAGCCGATGCACCCTCTGGGGCGAGGCAATTGCTGGATGAGCGACATCATTCGGTGCCATGTCCCCTCGCGCGGCCTGTCGGACTCTTCCTGGTCCACCAAGTCTCCCGCTTTACAACGCCGTTCACCCTCAGAGCTCCCTGCGTGAAGACGGATATGCCCTGAGGGATCGCGCTTGGTCTTCAGAGCTTCCTCAAGGTTGGCCAGGGTGCGTGCGCGACGCGTCGTCGAGACTGCACGGCCCGGTTTCCACCGTGCCCGGACGAGTGAATTCGTGCGCGGGCCCGAACTTCTGGGGCCGTTCCGGGCGTCGGTGCAGGCATGACCTCGCGCTCCGTGTACCTGAACCATCCCGGCCTGGCTCGCATCACCGTGGCGGCCGCGGACGAGCAGACCGCTCTGGCCGTAGCCCACCGGCTCATCGCCGGCCACAACCCTCACCGGCACCTCCGAGCCCTACCGGGTGCCCGGTGAGGACGGCGTCGTCGTGTGCATGTACGGGGACGCAGCGCCGCTGCCCGCAGATCCCGAGACGACCACCGTGACCAGCGCGTGACGGGGTGTCGGGCAGGGCGCGCTAGGCGGCCGTGTTCTCTGGGGCGGCCGGCGGCTCGTGGACGTGCTTGAGCTTGATACGCGCCGCGACCAGGTGTTGCCCCGAGAGGGTCTGCCAGTACGCGTGCTCCACGATCACCGTGGCCAGCTCCAGCTCCAGCTCCAGCTCCAGCTCCAGCTCCCGGACGCGGAGACGGTCCCATTCCTGCTGCTCTGGCGTGTATCCGGGCGAATCCGGCCGCTGCCGCGGCCGCCACAGGTTCGCGTCGTCGTATCCGGGCAGCGGCTGCGCCGACCAGGGGAGGCGTTCTGCGAGGGCCCTGAGTTCGGCCTGCGCCTGCGCCAGTTCCAGCTGCGCCGCAAGGAGGTCGGAAGGAAAGTCGGGATCGGCCACAGCCCCGAATGATGTGGGAGTTCGAATCTGCTGCCACGTGTCCCGTCTCAATTGATCTGGCTCGCAGTCAGTTCAGACCTGCGGCGACCAGTTCACCTGAGACGCGGAGGCCCTCGGGAATCTCAGGTGATGTGGTCCCGAGCGGGTGAACGCCAGCTGCCGTCTCAGTTGATCTGGTCCGCCTCCGCTGTTTCGCAGTTCAACCCTTCGGCAAACCAGAATCACCTGCGATTGTCGGGCGCCAGCGTGTACAGCAACCGTCTACCTGGCAGTGGCGACCGTGTAGACGCCGAGCAAGGCGACTGCTGCAGCGCAGAGAGCCACGACGAGGCGGGCAGTCCCGTTGTCCTTCTCGATAGCCATCTGGATCGTCCGCCAGAACTCGGTTCCCATAGCGCCTCCCTGGCATCGTGCGGGCTTCGACGTCCGATGACCAGTCGGCTCACATGCCGCTGCGTCACGGGGGCGAAAAGCGTCACGCCCCGAAGCTTCACCCCCGAGTGAGCCGCGTCTGGTGGCGCATCGCCGGTCCGGGTGTCCCGTCTCATTAGATCTTGCAGGTGCGAGGCCGTTGACCTGCGGGGTGACAGGATCAACCGCGACTTGCTCGGGGTAGCGACGAGGGATCGCGAAGACGCGCGGGCGGTGCGGTTGACGCGTCTCATGGATCATGGCGACGGTGATGCCACCTGAGCAGGACCTTGTCAGGTTGGCGAGACGTTTGACAGCCGGTTTCGCGATGAAGATGGCAGTTTCCTGGTCGGAAGCCGCAGTAATGGACGTACTCAGGAAGAGGGGCGCCGCTGACGATCCTGAAGCTCACCACGGGCGGTCGACCAAACGTTCTCGAACTCATCGGCCGACAACGACTGCGGGTCGTGCCCTTCCCACTCGGAGATGGGCGGTTCCGCGGTCAGACCGTAGACGCTCTCGTATTCAGCTGACCGACCGTCTCCTCTGGCTTCTTGCCATTCGGCCAGCGAGGCAGCGGTCAGAGCCTTGCTTCCGGGCCCCAGTAACTCGACTTGCCGGATCACATAGCCATCGGCGTCCACCTCGAAGTAGAACCAGACGTCTTCCTCGTCCCAGAAGCAGCGAACCCAGGTCGTCACGGGTTCACCGCGTCGAAGGGCTCGTCGTGCCAGCGCCAGCCGGCGGTGCCGTCGTCGTGGATGTGCAGCATGAACTCAACAACGGGATTTCCGTCGGGAAACGTCAGGGTGAGCGCACTGCGGATTCGGAAGTAGCACTCGTCGATCTGCTCCCAGTCCTCTTCGTCGACAGCCTGCTCCTGCTCGCTGAAGAGGGGACGAAACTCGTCAAAACCGGGAAGCGCCTCGACGTCGGCGTGCATCCAGGGCCAATCGGCGCCGGTGACCGCCAGCCGGGCAATCTCCCGGTCGCCGTGGTGGAGCCGCCAGATACTGCCGGTGGTCAGGTTGGGGTTGGTCATGTCTCCCATGATGACGATCGACACTGACAGGCGGGCAGTGAGATCACCGCCCCTTCCCGATCGTGGCGATGACCATTTCGTGCATCGGAAGCTGAAGGGGTGCGATGTTGAGTCGCTGTGTCGCTTCGGCCGGCAGTCGGGGATGGTCTCGCCAGTATGCCAAGGCCAACAGGCCGCTGAGAACGACGGCTTCGGGGTAGGTGACCAGCTCGATCCGGGCGTCGGAGGGGCGGTGGGGATCACCGAACGTGTCCTCGCCCAGCACGTCGAGCCGACGGTTTCACCTCCGCCCAAGCGGCTCACCACTGCTCTCGCTGGTGAACCATCTGGTCAGGTGATCGCGGGCGGCGATGTAGGCCAGCGCGGTGGAGGGATGGGGACCTCGGCGGACGATCCGGTGGTGCCGGAGACTGGCTCGCAGGATCTCGGGGCTCGCCCGGCGCGCGAACCGGGTCACCACCGGGCGCGCAGTACGCCGTCGCTGTCCGGGAGGGCAGCACAGAGCAGCGGGTGGTGTTCAGCGAGGGACAGGGGCAGGGCGCAGGCGGCGCGGGCATCGGCCACGTGGGCGCTGAGCTCCTGGTAGTCCATGTCGTCGACGATCGCGTGGCTGATCGTCCCGTCCTGCGCCTCCCAGATGAAGTCGATGGATTCCTCCTGGGGCAATGCGGCGAGGACGGCGCCGACGTCCGGGGTCAGGTCGGGCCAGACGGTCAGCAAGGCGCGCGGGCCGAGACCGGCGCGCACTGTGTCGAGGTTCTCCGGCGTGATTCGGTGCCAGCGTGCGGCGTTGCGAACGTAGCTTTCCTCGAGGAGCAACGCATGCCGCGAGGCCAGCGCGGTGTGCACGCGTGTCCAGAAGTGCTCGTCGGCTGGCTCCGTCACTTCCGCTTCGTCGAACTCGGCTGCGTAGGGCGAGGCCGTAAGAGGTTCCGGGAAGAGGCCGAGTTCCCGCGTCCGGGCCACGGCGTTCGCGCAGGGCCGGTCGCTGCCCACGTACACATACTGGTCCCATCCGACATGCACGGTGAACAAATCCCCCACCTCCAGTCGGCACCAAGCGCCTTGGTCGCGGAGCATCGCACGGACCAGTTCCAGGGCGACCGGAAGGGAGACCTCGGCCCCGTCGTGGTAGCCGGTGAGGTCGGGCGGGAAGAGCCCGCCGAGGCCGTGCCCCGCAACTGAGGGTTCCCCGCCGAAGTGGACGAAGCCCGTGACCGCGGGGTCGCGGATCTCCAGCCGGTCGATGCCCGAGCCCTCCGCAAAGGCGGACACCGCCGCAAGGTACGCCGCTTCGACAGGCCCGTGGTCGCTGATCGTGTCCTCGGCGCCGATGTAGTGACCGTGCTCGTCGCGGTCGGCGGGGTCGTACTTGGTGATCCGATGGACGAGGGCCGGCGGCACGCTACTCCTCGGACGGGGCGGAAGGAGTGCCCAGCGTAGATCCCGGTCCCGGTTCCGTGGCCGGGGGGAGGCGGTCCCCGCATCGACGCGTTCGAGGCTCGACGGTCACCTCATCAGGAGCGGTGAGCTTCGTCGAGGAAGGCGCCTCGGTCGCGGCGGCGATTTCTACGATGTGTTGAAGTGCGTCCTGGTAGGCGTCCGCGTTGCCCGGCATCTTCTGCCAGGCGCGGATGGTGACGGTTGCGGACTGAAGGGCGCCGAGGGTGATGCCGAGGTAGCGGGCAGCCGCGGCGCGGGATCCACCGCGGGTCATCTGGACGAGGCGGATCGCAGCGTCTCGGCGCAGTTGTAAGCCCGCCAGATGTACGCGCTCGGCCTCGTGCGCGGTCTTCCGCTGCTGCCAGGTCACGGCTCCCGTGGAGACCGCCGCACCCACCACGGCACCGGCGAGACCCATGAGGCCCGCCAACGTCTCTGCCTGCACTGTCGTCAACCTCCCCGGGGGTACCTGCTCTGACCGGTGTCATGACGGGGTGTCGGCACTCGCTCCCGTGATCTCCGGCGGGTGATGCTCCCCCAGGAACTCCCGGAGATCGCGGGCCCGCTGCATGTCCTCCTCGTCCAGCCCGCTGTGCTCGGCATCGCGCTCCAAGGACTCCAGCTCCCGGTGGGCCTCCTGGCGTCGATAGTGCTCGATATCCCGGGCGATGACCTCGGTCATGTCGCGCTTCTCCGGGACGTCCGAGCCCCGGACGAAGAGGCCGAGGAACTTCAGCGCCTCGGAGAGGAGGAGGCTGGTTGCCACCTTGTACTCAGGCCAGGCGGGGAGACCTTCCCAGCGCTTGATCATGCGGAGCAGCATCAGGACCCTGTCGCGCGTCTCCTTGTACTTGTCCGGCAGCAGCATGATGGTGCTGTTGGCCGTGGTGGTCAGGGTCTCGCGCTCCCGGTTCCAGGCCGCCCGGCTCTCCTCGCTGCCGGTGCCCTGAAAGGTCTGCGCCTCCAGGTGCACTTTGAGCTGGGTCAAGGTGTCGAATCCGCGCTGGGCGTTCGCTTGGGCCTGCGCGAGTGCAGCCGCTATGTTGCTGCTCCGTGCCTGAAGCCACGACCCGAGGATGGTGAACGCGCCACCGGCCAGGGCACCCAGTAGTGCCGCGCCGAACCCGCGGCAGAGATTGGGGAGTGGAACGGCGAACACACCCCAGGCCCTCCGCTCTCCGTCGACCAGCGGGTGTGCATGCAGTGGCCTTCTTGTCCGCTTGTAGGTTGGCGGGATGAGCGAGCAACAGCATTTAGAAGTGGAAGCGGCCGGGCTGAAGTGGATTGGCGAGCACAGTTTTGAGGACGCGAAGAGCGGCGTGCCCGGGATGCGCGGCAGCATTTCCCTGACAGCCGTTCGTGGCGTCGAGGCGGAAGAGTTCTTGGTCCGTCTGGGAGCGGACTTGGAGCAGCTTCAGTGCCAGGACCTCTACAAGGACCGCGATGAGTTGGCGATGCCCTCGGGTCTGGACATGACGCAGATCAGCCGTGCGATGTATGGCACCTGCGGGGACTGGTTGTACGTGCTGGAGGACGGGTTCGCCGCTACCTGGTTCTTTGGCTACCGGGGGGTGCCCGCCATGGCGCCCCTGGTGGGTGAGGAAGTCATCTGTCTCACGTTGAATCACCACGATGCCCCAGCTCTGCTCCTTCACGCGCCGGGGGATGGCCAGACCCGGCAGGCGGAGTTCGGCGAGGCCGCCGAGTGGTCGCCGGCACTGGACGCTGCACTACGCGCGGCGCACGCGGTGTTCCCCTCCCCGTATGACGGCTCCGGTACTACTGCGGAAGAGGCACAGCAGTACGTCGAAGAGCACCGCGCAGAGCTCTCCCCGGCCGTGTTCACAGCTGTGGGACAGTACTGCGGCCTCACGATCGACTGCGCCACGGTCGAGGCTGGAATGCTCCCGCTGGCCATGATCTCCTTGCCGGCGATCTGACCCAAGACCGGTGGGGACGCCCCCTTCGGGGCGCCCCCACGGCTGTCACATGGTGGCCGCTACTTCGCGACCATGGTGCAGATCACCGCCTTCACGGACACGTCGGTGCCCGCGCAGGTCCCGGTCATGCGGGTGTCGAGCCAGTAGGCATCCTTGTCCATGATCCGCATGCCCTTCATGAACGAGCTGAAGTTCGCGCCCATGGACTCCTGGTTGTGGATACCGGAGATGGACGAGCGCCCGCACACCTCAGAGAACGTCGGCACCTTGCCGTTGTCGACGTTGTACAGGTGCACCTTCGTGCCGTGCTTCTTGGCGAAGGACTGCACACAGGCATCCCCGTTCGGGGTCCCTGTGGTGCTGCCCGACGGGATCGCTTCGTTCAGGCCGCCCTCGCTCTTCTTCATGCCGCCGCTGTTGTAGGAGGAGGCGAAGGCGAACTCGTCACAGTTCAGCTTGTCCGCCGCATCGTCCAGCGCGCTGGCGTCACCGTTTGCCGCAGCCCACCCCGTGGGGCAGATGCGACCCCGGTTCGTGGAGTTCTACGCACTGTCACCCATGTAGTACAGGGGCTTGCCCTTCGCACCAGCATGGTTGGGCAGGGTGGTCCGAATGTCGTTGATTGCCTTCGCGCGGTCCGGAACGCGGGCGCCGGCAGTGTCCCAAGCCAGGAGATGGTGCGGCGCCACGACGACGATCAGCGCGACGAGCAACACGCTCACGAGGGCCGCACCGACGCCAAGCACCCACGCCCGGCCGGGCTTTCGCACCCAGAGCCCCGCACCGCAGGCGGCGACACGTCCCGCACGAGATGTCCGGGCAACGCTGCGGGCCTTCTCCTTCTACACGCCATCCCAGATGGCTGCGTCCCCGCGCCCGAACCCAAACGCGGGGCGCGCACACCGCGCCGCCGACCTCAGCTTCGTTCGCAAGGCAGGCCGGTGGGCTGAGAGTGAAGTCACCAACCACCGCACCGGGTATGGCCCAGACGTCACCTCCTGGCCGACCGTCGCTCGCGCCCTGGAAGATCTGGGGCTCGGTCGGCTGGCGGCGGCAGCCGAATCCGGACGTTGTCACGGCTGCGCAACAGCACCGCACGCCTCACGGGCCACCCCCGATTCCCGGCTAGCGTTCCCGTCGCCAGCGCTTAAGACCCGGCGGCCGTCCAACGGCCGCGGGCCATTGGAAGGGAACCTCATGAGGCTCAAGCAACTCGGGCGGATCGGTACGGCTGGTGGGCTCACCGTCGCAGCGGTGGGCGCATCGATCGTCTTCACACCGTCCATGGCGTCCGCGGACAGCACCTGGGAGTGCTACGGCAAGCAGGTCAAGCGCTGTGCGACCGTATGGTGGGACGACGAGGCCGACACATACCGGGCACGGGCGAAGATCACCGACACCGCCGGCGGTGGCAACTACACGGTCAAGGTAAACGACGTGAAGCTCCTGCGCTTCAACGGCACCAGGACGCTCACGGTGAAGTCCGCCAAGGACAACGACGGCTGGCACAGCACCCAAGACCTGGCAAGCACCTCGTCGGTCAACCCGTGCAGGTGGCCGACCAACAGTTTCCAGGTACAGGCCAAGTTCACCTGGAAGAAGCAGGGCGGGACCGCGAGCACCAAGACCTGGCGCCCCGACATGGGCTGGGGCCACGCCTGCAACTGACCGTGTCCGCTCCGGTTCCCAGCCCGAAGCGAACCATCGCGCTCTCGCTCCGGCCAGGGGCACCTGCCCGCCACCCCTGGCCGGCCCCCGTACGCACGCATTGAAGACACGGTTATCACCTCCTGATCCCTCGCGCTGCGATGTCCCCACCGGTCGCGCTCAGCGGGGAGAGCCAACGACATGCTGCGCGTCCATTTCAGCCACGCCGACCCGGCCCGAATTTGGATCGCCGCCGTACCCGACACGCTCTGGGACATCGCGTCGAGCCAGCACCGACTCATGTCACGGAAAGGGCGCCGGGCCACAGCCACGCTGCGCGAACTGGCCATCGGCGCACTCCCCTCACCGGCTACGACACCATCGCTACCGGCCTGCGCAAGCACAGCCGCTACGCCACCCGCCCCTGACAACCCTCGACATCACCTGATCCGACAGATCCTCTGAGTGCCGCAGCCCCGGGCTGACACGATCCAGCCAAACGAGTCGTGCCTCCTGATGCAGGACATCGACTAATACTCCAGTTGTAGTTCGTGATCTTCATCGTTGATGAGCGGCCTGCCGTTGATAGTGGCAGGCTCGGGATCGGGCTTGATGGCGTCGGCGCCAGTCAGACCAGCTGAGGCGATGTCCGCCTGGACGTACGGCTGTTGCGGCAAGTGCGGTGAACAGGTGCTTGATCTCGTTGCAGGTCAGCGGGATCAGCCCGTGGGGGGTCGGGCGGTGGGCGCGTTCGTGGGCGGTTGATGCCGCTAGGAAGGCGTGGGCGAGCATCGCGAGGGTGACCCAGCGGTGCCAGGACGTCCAGCGCCTGACCTGATGTTCATCCAGCCCGGCCAGGCTCTTGGTGGCCTGGAATATCTCCTCGATGGTCCACCTGCGTCCGGCCACCCGCACCAGCTTGGTCAACGGCACCGTGGCGGCCGAGTAGCAGCGGTAGAAGGCGAGTTCGCCGTTGCTGCGGTTGAGCAGATGGCGGTGGCCGGGACGGTCGACGAGGATGTCGGCCAGGGCCCAGTCGTAGTGTCGGCTTCCCTTGGCGCCGGCGCCTGCCGAGAGCCTCTGCCAGGCCCGTTTCGGCAGTGTCTTGGCCAGGGCATCGGCCCGGACCTTCCCTGCCCGGGTGGGAATCTGGTGATCGCGGGCGACCGCGAGGACGTAGCCGACCTGGCGGTCTTCCAGGGTGTCCCGCAGCTGCGGGTTGCCTCCGTAGACTTCGTCTGCGGCCACCCAGGGCTCATGAACTCCGGCGTCCAGGGTGCGGTTGATCATGCGGAGGGCGAGTGCGGGCTTGGTGGCGAAGCCGGCTTCCTCGGGGATTCCGGCGGACCGGCAGCGGTCTTCGTCCGTGGTCCATGAGCGCGGCACATACAGTTCCCGGTCGATCGCCGCGTGTCCGCGCGGACTGGAATAGGCGACGTAGACGGCTACTTGGCTGTTCTCGATGCGCCCGGCCGTGCCGGTGTACTGGCGCTGCACGCCCACGGTGGCGGTGCCCTTCTTCAGATCGCCCGTCTCATCGACCACCAACACCACGTCCTCGTCGTCGAGTTGCTCGATGACGAAGTTGCGGAGGTCGTCACGGACCGCGTCGGCGTCCCACTTCGCCCGTGACAACAAGTGCTGCAGGCCATAAGAGCCCATCTTTGAACTGGTGAGCCGAGTGGTTGGCGGTGCCTGACCACGACCGAGGCCGCTATCGAAAGCGCCCATTAGGGTGCATCCGTCGCCCATCAGACATTCCCTATCTCACAGGAGGGCAGGGCTGCCCGAGACCGGCGACAGCGTCGGCCGTACCGCGCCCCGGGCTTCAAGCCCCGCACACCAGGAGGCACTATGACCGACGACTTGAGCGACATCCTCGGGACGGCCACCGATCCACTCGAAACACTGATGGGGTTGCTCAGCCCTGACAACCAGGCATGGCTGAAGAGCCAGACGCCGGAAAGGCAGAAGCAGATCGCTGAGGGTTTCGATACAAATAGCGGGTTCTTCGGAACCACTGGGAACGCTGGGAAATCGGTGGAGTCGTCACTCGATCCGGGATCGCTGAGCAAGAGCGCCAACCGGTACGTCGGCAACCTTAAGGGTAGGCAGTAGCAGCCCAAGAGGCAGAGCGCGGAGGGCACATCCCGCGCCGGTTATCCAGCCGCCAACCCACGCACCCCGATGAGTTCACCCGGCCCAGACAGCTGCTGACGGCCGTGGCGCCGCGGCGTTGGGCTGGACAGCGGGCCGGACGAGACGCCGGGTCATGAGCGTGATCGCGGCAAGGGTGAGCATCGCTTCGGAGTGCTCGGGACGGGTCTCGTAATCGCGGACATTCCGGCGCGCGT